>DRPO01000040.1 GCA_011330835.1 Gammaproteobacteria bacterium
CGCCGATATCGGGCGCGTGCTAGGCGGGCTGGCGAAGGGCAATCTCAACGAGAAAGTGACCGGCGATTATGCGGGATCGTTCGACGAACTCAAAAGGAACGCCAATGAAACCGTCGACCGCCTGAGAGATGTGATGACCAGGATTCGCGACACGGTGATGTCGCTCAAGGATAACGTCGAGCAGATCGCCAATGGCAATAGCCAGCTTCGCTCCAGGACCGCGGAACAGGCCCGGGGCATGGAAAGCACGGCCGCCAGCATGGAGGAGATTACCGGCACGGTGAGACATAACGGTCAGAACGTCGAGCAGGCGCGGGAGTTGGCGCGGCGGGCCAAGGCGCAGGCCCAAGACGGCGGCGAGGCGGTCAGGAACACCACGCGGGCGATGGCGGCGATCAGTAGCGCCAGCGCGAGGATCGCGGATATTACCAGCGTTATCGACGAGATTGCGTTCCAGACCAATTTGCTGGCCTTGAACGCCTCGGTGGAAGCCGCCCATGCGGGAGAGCAGGGCAAGGGGTTCGCGGTAGTCGCCAATGAGGTGCGGGATCTGGCGCAGCGCAGTTCTCAGGCGGCTCGGGAAATCAACGAGCTGATCAACGATACGGCCAGCAAGGTTCGGGAAGGCTCCGAGTTGGTGGATATTTCCGGTCGCCATCTCGACCAGATCGTCGATTTGGTGACCGAGGTCAGTCGCCATATCGATGAAATCGCCGTGGCGGGAAATGAGCAGTTGATCGGTATTGAGCAGGTCAACCAGGAAGTCGTCCGGTTTGAACGGATTGTCCAGAAGAACGCCGGCATGGTCCAGGAAACCAGCAATGTCAGCGACGCCTTGCGCGAAGAGTCGGAAACGCTGGCGAGGCTGGTGGGCTATTTCCAGGTGGGACCCGCTGCCCCGGGCGGACCGTTGGGAAAAGAACGTCGATCGAAAAATCGTCCCTGGGCGCGCGCGGGTTGACTTGTTCACATTATCGCGTTGGCGTGGCAAGCGCGTTCCCCGGACGGAAAGATCGTGATCCGTCCCGTTGCCGTCAGGCTGCTCTGTCCGCGACCAGTGGCGATTGCAAAGGAATGAAAGGCGGGAGCGGGGCTGGTATCTATCTTGCATGGAAAAGCCTTGATGATTCACGGTAGCGACACGGAAATGGCGGCAAAAGGAAAAAAGGAGTGCGTTGAATATGTCTGATATGTCGGAGTTTTATGAGGTCTTTTTCGAGGAATGCTTCGAAGGGCTTGAAGTGATGGAATCCGGGTTGCTCGCCCTGCAGCCGGGTTCGACAGACATGGAGGAAATCAACACCATTTTCCGCGCCGCCCACTCGATCAAGGGGGGGAGTGCGACCTTCGACTTCAATGACATCGCGAGTTTCACCCACGTGATGGAAACCTTGCTGGATCAGATGCGATCCGGCGAGCGTGAAGTGACGACGCCGGACATCGACTTGTTGCTCGAATCGGTGGATTGTCTCAGCGAAATGATCAACGCCACCCGGGATGAAGAGGCGCTGGATGAAGCGAGAATCGCGGATCTGAAAAAGCGTCTTGAGGACGCGCTGGAAAATCCTGCCGGCGCGGAATCGGGGGATGCGAGCGATGAGGCGAAAGGAGATTCTTTCACTGCAGGGAAGGAAGAAGACGATTCCGCCGGACCAGGTTGGAAAATTCGCTTTGTTCCGGGCGTCAACGCTATTGAGGAAGGGCTCGATCCGCTGGCGATCTTCGAAGCCCTGTCGGATCTTGGGGATTTGAAGGTTGCCTGCGGCGCTGACAGCGTTCCGGAAGTGGACAATCTGAAACCGGAGCAGCTGTATCTGAGCTGGAACGCGACCCTGCGCGGCGACGTGAAGCTGCAGCGCATCAAGGATGTATTCGGCTGGCTCGATGGCGACAGCAAGGTCGAGATCGAACCGCTGGAGCCCTCGGCCGATGAGGGCAAGTCCGCGGAGGCTGCCCAGGCTCCGGAGGAGCGGACGAAAAGCGAAAAGGCGCCCCAGGCGGAAAAGGTCGTGCCCATTTCTTCAGCCGAGACCACGCCTGGGAAGGAGCCGGAGAAAGCCTCGGGCAAGCCCGCGAAACCCAAAAAGTCGTCGGGAAAGTCCGAAGGCTCCATTCGCGTTTCGATCAGCAAGATCGACGCCTTGATCAATCTGGTGGGCGAACTGGTGATTACCCAGTCGATGCTGGGCCAGTTCGGCGAGAATTTCGACTTGTCCCAGATCGACGTGTTGCGGGACGGCCTCAACGAACTGGAGCGCAATTCCCGCGAGTTGCAACAGACCGCCATGCAGATCAGGATGCTGCCGATCAGCACCTCTTTCAACCGTTTTCCGCGACTGGTGCGGGATCTCAGCAACAAGCTGGGCAAGAAAGTCGAGCTTCAGATCATCGGTGAAAACACCGAGATCGACAAGACAGTGCTGGAAAAGATTGGCGATCCCCTGGTTCACTTGGTAAGAAATTCGCTGGATCATGGCCTGGAAACGCCCGAGGTGCGGAGAGCGGCGGGCAAGCCCGAAGTGGGTGTATTGAAGCTCGAAGCCTATCACGAGGGTGGAAATATCGTCATCGACGTGATCGACGACGGGGCCGGGCTGAACAAGCAGAAGATACTCGGAAAGGCCATCGAAAGAGGCATCGTCAGCCCCGACAAGAAACTGGACGATGACGAAATCAACAATTTGATTTTTCAGCCCGGCTTCTCCACGGCGGAAGTTGTCAGCGATGTGTCCGGTCGAGGCGTGGGCATGGACGTGGTCAGGCGGAATATCGAGGACCTGGGTGGTCATGTATACATTATGTCGGAGGAGGGCAAGGGCAGCACGTTACGCATTACCTTGCCCCTGACGCTGGCGATTATCGATGGTCAACTGGTTCGGGTAGGCGATTGCCAATACGTGATTCCGATGCTGGTGATCGACGAATCGCTGCAGGTTGATCCACGCATGGTGAAACGTTACAAGGGACAGGCGGACCTGTACAGGCTCAGAGACGAATACATTCCCATTCTGCGCCTGAAGGAGGCGTTCAATCTCGAGACCGGTGGCGACAATCTCGACGAGGGGTTGCTGGTGGTTGTCGAGACAGAGCGGAGACGGATCGGCTTGTTCGTCGATGAACTGATGAGTCAGCAGCAGGTTGTGATAAAGAGCATCGAAAGGAACTTCAGAAAAGTGAACGGCTTTTCGGGCGCAACCATACTGGGAGATGGAACCGTCGCGCTGATTATCGATGCGGCGGGGCTGGTGCGCGAGCATTTTGGCGTTGGCGGCAAGGTGAATATTCCGCAGGTGGATGCGGCGTAGAACGGGGCGATAAACAATGGAATACGCAATGGAAACAGCCAGCGGCGCGGCTAGGGAAGACTTGGGAGTCGCGGGCGTCGGCAACGAATACAGTCAGTACCTTACGTTCGTTCTGGCGGGTGAGGAATACGGAATCAACATCCTGGATGTGCAGGAAATCAAGGGTTGGGAAGGCACAACCATTATTCCCAACATGCCGTCGCATATTCTCGGCGTGATCAATCTGCGGGGCACCATCGTTCCGGTGATCGATCTGCGACGATGTTTTGGTTTGCCTCCGAAGGAATTCACTGAAACGACCGTCGTTATCATGGTGAAGGTGGATTACGCCGGCGAGAGCCGGGTGGTTGGCGTCGTTGTCGATGCCGTCGCGGAAGTCTATAACGTCGTCAACGCTGAAATCGAACCGCCGCCGGCAATGCATGAAGTCGTTGACGCCAAGTATATTCGCGGGCTGACGACGCTGGAGGAGAAGATGGTCATCTTGTTGGATATCTCCAGTCTGGTGATTATGGAGGCGCTCAGCGAAGACCTTCTTGGCGTGCATTGAGCAGTGGCTCGAATATCGGGCATCAAGCAATAACTACATTCAGGAGTCAGTAAAATGTCATTTGGAATTCACAGGGGCGTCAAGATCTCGCCGGTTGCTGTCGCGATGATCCAGCTGATCGTCATGGCCGCGGCATTCGCGACCGGCGTTTTGCTGAGTGGTGGAGCCGCCTGGTTGTGGCTGGGCGTTGGGGCTACCGCCGCCGTCGCGGTTTCCCTGATCAGCTTTGTCACGTTGAACCGGGTAAAGAGCTGGTTAGGCGATTCATCGGGCAAAATCGGAGAGATTTTGGACAAGGCCGGCAGGGGCGATGACAGTTACTTCCATAACGGCGAGGCTGGATGCGAGGGCTTGTGCGGCGAGATTTTCCGTACGGTGGGGCAGATATATACCCAGGTCATTCCGGAGAAGGTTGGAAGCGGATCGGATTTGTCCTTCGAGAAGGCGATCGGACAATCTTCGACGCCGTCGATGCTGGTGGACGCCAGCGGGATCATCACCTACGTGAATCCGGCTTTGCAACAGATGTTTGGTGGTCTTCAGGCTGACTTGCAACAATCCCTTCCGGGGTTTAATTCGGCCAGTCTCGTGGGACAAAAACTGGATATCTTCAATCGTGACGCCGGGGCTCGGGCGGGCATCCCCTCTCATGTGGTTGCCTCTCAGCAATTGGAAGTTGTCTTGGGTAATGTGCGGTTGGGGTGCGCGATTCATCCCTTGAGCGACGACCAGGGAGAGCGCCTCGGGTCCTTCATCGAATGGCGGGATCATACTCATCAGAAGCGCATCGAGAATGAGTTGGAGAGCATCATTGTCGGCGCGCTCGAAGGCAACCTGTCCGCGCGCGTGTCGCTGGATGGGAAGCAGGGGTTTTACCTGATGCTGAGTCAGAGCATCAATGATATTCTGGCGCTCAACGAGCATGTGATCGGCGAGGTCAAGCGCGTGGTTCAGGGGTTCTCGCAGGGGCAACTCGCGCAAAAAGTTGAGTTTGACTACGGTGGGGAATACGAGTCTCTCAGGCGCAGCATGAATGCGGCGATCGACCGGATATCGGAAGTTTTGGCAGGTGTGGGACAAGCCACGCAACAGGTGCATTCCGGAGCCAAGGAGATCGCCGGCGGCAATATCGATTTGCAGCGGCGAACCAGCGAACAGGCGGAGAATCTGGAGAAAACCGCGGCAGCGGTCGAAGAAATTACGGGTACGGTTCGGCACAATGCCGAGAACGCGCGCCAGGCCAACGAGCTTTCCCTGAGCGCTCGCGCCAAGGCGGAGCAAGGTGGAGAAGTGGTGGCTTCGGCGGTTGCAGCGATGGCGGATATTAATGAGTCCAGCGCGAAAATATCCGACATCATCAGCGTTATCGACGAAATCGCTTTTCAGACCAATTTGCTGGCGCTGAACGCAGCCGTCGAGGCGGCGCATGCGGGCGATCAGGGCAAGGGCTTTGCCGTAGTGGCTTCGGAGGTGCGCAACCTCGCCCAGCGCAGCGCCGAGGCCGCGAAGGAAATCAAGGAGCTGATCGAGGATAGCGTCGCGAAGGTCAATAATGGCACGCAACTGGTGGATAGCGCGGGCAAGGCGCTGGAGGAAATTGTCGAGGAATCGCGCAAGGTCAGCCATATCATTTCGGAGATCGATTCCGCCAACCAGGAGCAGTCGATAGGCATCGAGCAGGTCAACCAGGCGATGCTCAGGATGGATCAAATGACCCAGGAAAATGCGCGGCTGGTCGAAAAGGTCGCGGATCTCAGCGCTTCGCTTGACCAGCATTCCGAAGCGTTGGCCCAGCGGCTTGGATTTTTCTCGGGAGTGATCGCCAGTGGCGATGCTTCCGGCGGATTCGTCGAGCGCCGATCCGCCAACCGTCCGTGGTCGACCACTCCATCCCCACAGCCCGCCGGAGGAATCGATATTTCGGCGGCCAAGTCAAAGCACCTGTCGTGGAAGAATCGGATCAGAAGCTTTTTGCAGGGGAAGGAATCGCTGACTCATGACCAGGCCGTTTCCCACCGCGACTGCGATCTCGGCAAATGGATCTATTCACAGGGCATGGATCAGTATGGTTCGATGTCGGCGATGCAGGAACTGGAGCGTGAACACGCCGGGTTGCACGAGGAGATCAAGACGATTATCAGCCTGAAAGAGTCGGGCAAGGATGACGAGGCGAATCGACGATTTCAGAATATCGAGCGCTTTTCGGGCAAGGTAGTCAACTTGCTGGGAACGATCGAGGATGAAATCAACAGTGGGGCATCTGTATCCGCGGGCTCCGGTCAGCCCATGAACGCCGCCGCAAGCGGCGATGACTGGGACAGCTTTTAGGGCCACGACCGGCCAGGGGCCAGGGAGGCTTCGATAGCGCCCTGGCCGGGAAAGAGGCGCGATTTGACAATAACAACAACAAGAAGAAATCAACATGAAAAAACTGGATTTGGGGCAATTCTGCAAGCGTGGGAGTTTCAATGACCTAATGGGTGAGGTTCGGGGGTTGGCCAATGGAAAAGACGATATCGCCGTCGATTTTTCCGCTGTCGACAAGCCTGATCTCAGATGCGTTCAGTTACTGGCGTCCCTGAAAAAAACGATTGAGCCATCCGGCGCCAAAATGAGCTATGAGGGCGTGTCCCCCGGGTTGCGGGACTACTTTGTGTTGACGGGCATTGGAGAGGTTTTGGGGGTGGAGGCGTAGCGGTCTCGGAAACAGGCGAATGCCTGGATTGAGACTCCCTGGTCTGATTTTTTCGGGGCATTGACCCCGGTCAACAAAAATAAGAATAAAGGAAGATCGTCGATGAATATCTCGGGGTATGGGTTTAACGACTACGAATTTTCCCAGTACCAGGCGTTGATCGCGGCCCATACGGGCATTGCCATCGCGGACAACAAAAAAGAGCTGGTTTATGGCAGGGTCTCCCGGCGTATCCGGGAGTTGGGGCTGTCCAGTTTCGCGGATTACCGAAAGGAGCTGGAAAAGGGATCGAAGGAGGAGTTGGAAAAATTCTCGAACCTGATTACGACGAACCTGACATCGTTTTTCAGGGAAGAGCATCATTTCGACTATTTGAGAGATACGCTCGTTCCCGAGCTGATGCGATCGCGGGCCAGTAGCCGAAAAATACGGGTATGGTCCGCCGGTTGTTCCTCTGGAGAGGAGCCCTACTCGATCGCCATTTCGATGCTGGAAGCGTCGCCGGCGCTAAAATCCTGGGATCTGAAGATTCTGGCGACGGATCTGGATTCCGCGATGGTGGCCCAGGCGCGCCAGGGCGTATATCGGCTCGATCGCCTGGCGGGCATGAAGAAACACCGCCTGCTGCGATGGTTCCAGAAAGGCCAGGGCAGGAATGAGGGAATGGTTCGCGTCAACGATGAGCTTCGGGAAATCATTACTTTCAACCGACTCAATCTGATGGAGTCATGGCCCATGCAAGGCCTGTTTGACATCATTTTCTGTCGGAATGTGGTGATCTATTTCGATCAGGCGACCCAGACCAAGTTGTTCAGCCGTTTTGCCAACCAGATGCCGGATGACGGAACGCTGTTTGTCGGGCATTCCGAGTCCTTGAGCAAGGTGACGGACAAGTTCAGGTTGCTGGAGAAGACAATCTATAAAAAAGTCTAGGGGGATTGGATGAATATTGCGGAAAGACTCGATCTCGAAAAAACCGCGACGATGGATCGGAACCGTCTCAAGGTTGTGGTTGTTGATGACAGTGCGTTGATGCGAAGCATGTTGACGGATATCCTGACGCGGGATCCGACGATCGATGTCGTCGCGACTGCGAATGACGCCTATGATGCGCGGGAAAAAATCAAGCGTTTCAATCCCGACGTGATTACGCTGGATGTCGAGATGCCAGGCATGGACGGCATTCAGTTTCTCCGGAATCTGATGCGCTTGCGCCCCATGCCCGTTGTGATGGTTTCCTCCCTGACGCATCGGGGCGCGCGGGTAACTCTGGAGGCGCTGGAGATTGGCGCGGTGGAGTATGTCTCCAAACCCCAGGGGGCGGATCCGGGCGACTTCGAGAACTACGCCCGGGCCGTTGTCGCCAAGGTTAAAATCGCCGGGCAGGCGCGGGTCAAGAGTTTTTCCCGAGGCGCATCGGTTGCAAAAGCCTCTTCGGAGGATTCTGGCGGTAGCCAGGAAGAAGATAATTCCGTCCGCTATACGAAGCCGGTCGCCGATCGTCTGATCGCGATTGGTTCTTCAACCGGAGGCACGGAAGCGCTCAAGACGTTGCTGGCGCGTTTTCCGGAGCAATGTCCCCCGGTTGTC
>DRPO01000041.1 GCA_011330835.1 Gammaproteobacteria bacterium
GCGTCCACCAGCGTCACCTGGGCCATCTGGAACGGCGAGATATCGGATTCCACCAGTTCCAGCGGATCGCGGGCGACCTGGTCGTCGAAAAACGGTGTCAACGGCAGTCCCAGCGCTTCCCAGATGCCCGGGTGGGTCAGCATGATGGGGACGTTGTCGAGCACCGGGCCCTTGGTGTAAACCACGGTTCCGGATTCGGAGGAGTAGCGCAGGTGGCCGT
Organism: Gammaproteobacteria bacterium; assembly: GCA_011330835.1. Taxonomy (GTDB): domain Bacteria; phylum Pseudomonadota; class Gammaproteobacteria; order UWMA-0217; family UWMA-0217; genus HyVt-560. The sequence continues at coordinate 221 of DRPO01000041.1, forward strand.
CGTTCAACGGATCGCCGGTCGGGCCGTGATCCGTGGGAATTTTCAACTGGATGCCGACGTATTTTTTCTCGCTGTCCTTGCTGGTTTTTTTGGAATTGCCGCCTTCCAGGTCTTCATAGATGTAGAGGTGCGTGAAATAGGCGTTGCCGACGTTTTCCCCTTCTTCGTATTCGCCATCCTCGTCGAGATCGTAGGGCACCCGCCAGTAGCGCAGCTTGACGCCTTCGGAGTAGCTGTTGCCCACGTGCTTGTATTTGAGCTTCATGCGCTTGTCGCCATCGACCAGCACATGAGGGTCTTTCTCGTCCGCGCCCAGCAGGACGGGCAACTCGTCCGCGTTGCGCGCCGTCTTGATGACCTGGCTCTGGATCGAGTTGTAGGGAGGAAGAATGCAACAGTAGGTGAAATCGAAACCGGTGCAGTGCATGCCCAGCTCGTAGTTGATCGTGATGTTGTAATCATTGATCGGATCGGTGGCTTTCTTGCCGCCCGGTTTCGTCGCCGCCTTGGCGGCTGGCGCAACGGGCTTCTTCGCCACGGGCTCTGACTCGGCCCAAGTGGCGTTCCCGCCCAACAGACCCGCCGCCAACAGGGCCGCCGCGAGCATCCCCTTGCCACGCCAGGGGCGGAAATCCGATTTTGAATCGCTGGTCATATCTTTCCTCCAAGACAGATATACCGTTAATAGATGGGTCAAGATTTTCATGTCGGCGCATACCTCGCGGCAGTGTCGCAACCGCCGCTCTTTCGAGTCCTTAACATATGTAAAAAAATCTCCCGCCCCGCGTTTTTCGCGGATGGGCGGCTTCTTGCTCGGTCGCGGGCCGGCGAGACGCCGTCCCGCGTAAGGCTATGGGGCGCCGCGAAGTCTGAGCGAGTTCATGACGACGACAAACGAACTGAGCGACATGCCGATCGCCGCCATCCACGGGGTGATCCACCCCAGCGCGGCGGCGGGCACGGCGAGCGCGTTATAGGCCACGGCCCAGCCCAGATTTTCGAGAATGATGCGGCGGGTTTTTTCCATCAGCCGCAGCCCGTCCGCGAGCCGCGAGTAGTCCTTGCCGATCACCATCAGATCGCTGTGGCCCAGCGCCAGGTCGGTCGCGTCGCTGAACGCCATGGAGACGTCGGCCGCGGCCAGCACCGGCGCGTCATTGACGCCATCGCCCACCATCATCAGCCGGTGGCCCCGGCGTTGCTCTCGCCGCAGCCAGGCCAGTTTTTTTTCGGGCGTCAGTCCGCCGAGCGCCACATCGACGCCAAGCCGGTCGCCCACGGCCTGGACGCTTTCCGGGTGATCGCCGCTGAGAATCACGACCCGGCGGCCCCTCGCTGTCCGGGATGTCGGCCTGACCAGCCGCCAGAGTCTTTCCGGGAATGCGGGCGCCCAGGGCTGCCGGATCGACCGCAAAAACGCATCGACGCCCGCCCGCAACGGATCAGCAATACTGAACAGGGCTTGCGGCCCCTCGGTGTTGCTCAGGCAAAGCACGCTCAGCCC
>DRPO01000042.1 GCA_011330835.1 Gammaproteobacteria bacterium
ACGCATGAGCAACCCGCCCGACATTCTCCAGCGCATTCTCGCGCGCAAGGCTGAGGAAATCGCCGAACGTTCCACCGCAACGCCCCTGTCCGCGTTGCGCGAACGGATCGAACAGGCCTCGCCACCCCGGGGGTTCGTCGACGCCCTGCGGCGACGAGTCGCCGGCGGCGATGCGGGCGTCATCGCCGAAATCAAGAAAGCCTCGCCCAGCAAGGGCCTGCTGCGCGAAAACTTTCAGCCCGCCGAGATCGCCGCCAGCTATCAGCAGGGGGGCGCCGCCTGCCTCTCGGTGTTGACCGACCGGGATTTCTTCCAGGGCAGCGAGACCTATTTGCAACAGGCTCGCGCCGCCTGTGAGCTGCCGGTCATCCGCAAGGACTTCATCATCGATCCCTATCAGGTGCATGAAGCCCGCGCCATTGGCGCCGACTGCATCCTGCTGATCGTCGCCGCGCTCACCCCCGACCGGCTCAAGGAATTGACCGAACTCGCCCATTCACTGGCCATGGACGTGCTGATCGAGGTCCATGACGCACAAGAGCTACAACAGGCGCTGGTGGTGGACGCGCCGCTGATCGGCATCAACAACCGCAATCTGCGCACCTTCGAGACCCGGCTGGACACCACCCTGGCGCTGCTCGACGAGATTCCGGACGACCGCCTCGTCGTTACCGAAAGCGGCATCCACAGCCGCGACGACGTCCAGCGGATGCGTGACGCCGGCGTCCATTGCTTTCTCGTCGGCGAAGCCTTCATGCGCGCGCCCAACCCGGGAGAGGCGGTTCGAGCCTTGTTCGCGCCCCTTGGGTGATTGCCCCCCTCTCGCCATTCCGGGCTGAGCGCAGCGAAGACCCGGAATCCAGACGGGGCCATGGATTCCCGCCTTCGCGGGAATGACGAAACGGGGTTCGGCAACGTGGCGAAACTTCGCCAGTCTGAGCCGCCACCCATTCCCTACCATCATTCCGGGCTGAGTGTAACGAAGCCCCGGAATCCAGACCATGGCGATGGATTCCCGCCTTAGCGGGAATGACGAAACGGGGTTCGGCGACGTGGCGAAACTTCGCCAGTCTGAGCCTCCACCCATTCCCTACCGTCATTCCGGGCTGAGTGTAACGAAGACCCGGAATCCAGACCATGGCGATGGATTCCCGCCTTCGCGGGAATGACGGAGGGGTGTGAATAATCCCCCACGACCCCGCCAATTCCCCACGGATCGCCAGGCTGAAAAGCCCCAAACTGATGCTCGTCATCTCCAGCGAGGATCAGCGTCATGGGTCAGTTTTTCCGAATCCTTCTGATGGGGGCTGCCTTGTCTGTCGGCGGCTGCGTCGACCCCGGCGGCAGTGAAAGCGCTCCCCCTTCCCCGGCAGATGCATTCGCGGCGGCCCGATCGATCCAGAACGCGCCCACGGCGGACACCCGAAGGTTGCTCCAACTTATCAACCAGACGCGGGCCGAGCCCCACCGATGCGGCGAGCTGGGGCTGTTTCCCGCCGCGCCGCCGCTGTCATGGAACGCCAGCCTCGAAGCCTCGGCGCGGCTCACGGTCGACGACATGGCCGCCGATGGCTTTTTCGCGCACGTCAACCCCGCGACCGGCGAAAACGGAGCCAGCCGGATCTCGGCTGTTGGTTACGCCTATCTGCAATGGGGAGAAAACCTGGAGTCTGGCTACGACACCGCCGAGCAGGCGATGGAAGCGTTCCTCGCCAGCCCAACGCACTGCCGCCTGCTGATGCGGCGTTACTGGGAGGACGTCGCGTGGTACCGGCGGGCAACGCCTGAATCCGATCTGTTCTCAGTCCTGGGGGCCATGCATTTTGGCCGACCGATGTAGTGACAAGTCTGGCAAATCTGGACACCCGCTAAAGTTCGAAGACCAGTTGCCGGCGGGGACACCGGCGCTCCGGCTGGGGGGCGTTCCTCCGGGCAAAAAAAACGGCCCGC
>DRPO01000043.1 GCA_011330835.1 Gammaproteobacteria bacterium
GCAGGCTGTTCGGCAAGCACCTGTTCGGCGATGAAGAGTTCTTTGAGTTCGAGCACCCCACCGCCAAGTACACGCTCCAGCCGTTGATTGACCTTGGGCGCGATGCCCTGCGCTGCAGCGATGTGGCGGGGATTGAGTCCATCGAGCTTTACAAGTTGGAATACGCCCGTGACCTGGACTACGCCAACATCCGCACCGTCGGCGGTAGCGATGTGTTCGGCGACATCGAGGCCAACGGCCCGGACCTGTCCGAACCGGGGCTGAGACTGATCCGGGCGAAGTTCCGTATCACCTTCACCGACGGGCGTCAGCGGACCATCACCGTGGAGCCGCCCAACAAAGCGGTCTTCGACCGGGAGACCGACAGCCCCATGATCCATGAATGGTTGATGAGGCGTGGGTTCATCGTGTTGGCCATGGATGGAGAGATGAGCGATGCCGAAAGCAGAGTCGCTGTGGCGGTGGGTTGAATCCCGCACCGGCCGGACGGCGGTGATGGCTGAATGGCATGCGCACACAAACGGCTTCTTCCCGGCGGTGCGTCGCTTGCTGACGCCGCTGGATCGTTGCGCCGGTTCATATCCGAACCCCTGCGGCGGCGATCCTCTGAAGATCGTCCGCCACAGAGACAACAGCATCGTCGCGATCGATGGCGCGGACTGGCACAATCGCCTGACGCTGACGGACGATGACATTGTTCTCTATCAGCTCGATCTTCGCCCGCTGCGTTCGGCCATCTGCAACGCCCTTGATGGTGTCAACATCGCAAAGACGCCCGTGGATCAGGCCGCCCGGTGCCTGCAGGTCGGTAACTGGGAGCCGAAGAAAGCCGCCAGCTTTCCGGTGTTCCTTCTTCTCTGTCAGAATCGGCAGACACTCCGCCAGCAGGTTCTGGAACGCCAGCACCGTTCGCGTCGGTCCGGGGCGATCCTGCTGACCCCGAGTCGTGTGAACTGGACCGACGAGACCGAGCAGGCCGCACGGGCGGGCAAGATGCTCCTGGTTCCGCTCTGCGAGGTCATCCGATTTGAGGGTGACGGGCTCGTCGAAGCGGAGCCCTGGGAGGAATACCTGCAGGCGTTCGCGCAGATGGTGAAGTTGACGCTGCCGAGCAACTATCGCAACAAGAAGCCGACGCCCATGCGTGCCGAGCGCACCGCCGCCATTGAGAAGCTAGAAAAAGAGATGGAAGCCCACATGTTGACCGCGAGGGATCATGCCCATTCCCTGCTCGATCGCAGCCTCACTCCAGAGCTCCTGCCCCGTCCGCTGCAGAAAGATCTGGCGAAGCGGACGGGTCTGACGACCTCACAGGTATGTCGCTGCCTTGAGGACCCACGCGCCCGCGTACTCAAGATTCTGTGGGAGTCCGCCAACTCACTTGATGCGGTCATGAAGTACCAGCGCCGGCGCTAGTCGATTCACACTCCAGACACGACGCGATTGCAGTTACGGCGATTCGCTGCAACTGCAATCGCATTTTCTATGCGCGCATCGCCTTGCTGAATAGCCACTTGCAGCGATTGCAGAAGTTTTCACGCCGTCATCTGCAACCCGCCCGGAGGCCGGAGCGGCCCGCCGTGGGCCGCGATCTCTGGCCCCGTAGCGGGAGTTTCGCAGATGACGATTTCAGCTTGTTCCCACCGGCATTCCAACACCTCTCATCTTATCGACAACTACGTCCTGGAGCGTATCGACTTCAGGTCTCGGCAGTTGTCCATCAAGTTCCGGCTGTCGGATGACCGCCGCGACGACCTCGCGCAGGAGATGACCCACGAGCTGCTCAAGGCGGCGACGCGGTTCGACCCGGATGGCTCCGCCGCATGGCACACCTACGCCTGCCGGGTGCTCGACCTGGCGGTCAAGAAGCTGATTCAAAGCGAGTGCCGCACGCGGAAACGTGAGGCGGGCGGGCTGGTGCGATTCTCGGAATCGCCCGACGGGTGTCCCTCGGCTGCCAACTGCCTGGCGATGGCGGTCGACGACCCGTCCCTGATTCAGCTCGAGCTACGGATGGATGTTGAAGTCGTGTTGACGCGGATGCCGGAGCGTCTGCGCCGGGTGTGCTTGTTGCTGATGGAGCTGACGCCAGCCGAAGCGGCCGAAGCGCTGGGCATCCACCGCAACTCGATCTACCGCCTGATCGCCCAGA
>DRPO01000044.1 GCA_011330835.1 Gammaproteobacteria bacterium
CCGCCACGCGGGATTCAAGCGTCAGGAACAGCGCCCCGCCCTTGAGGAACGCGGGGATCAGCTCGCGAAACCCCACCTTGAGAATATTGAAGGCTTTCAGCGATTCAGCCGTCACCGTTTTTCCGTCGGGCGACACTTCGCCTTTGAGAGTCCGCTGTCCGCCGCCTTCATCGGTTTTCTCCAGCACAATGGCGTCGATCAGGGCGTCAATCCCGGCCTCGTCCAGAATCGGCGCGGTCTCCCGGAAGTAGGCTTTCAAAACGTCGATATCGCTCATGGATAAATCCTCACAGGGGACAGCGCTCGCCATCGATGTAAAGATGCACCTTGCGCCTCAATTTCGAATCCTCCGCGATGCCATAAGTCACCGCTGTTCGCAGCGACTGACGAATATCGCCGGTTCGCGCAAAATGCCGATAGAATCCCGCCGCGAAAGGCGGCGCGCCGTCATCGCTCTGCCAATCATCGATGCCGACAGCGGGAACGCCCATCTCGCCAATGGTTTCAGCCAACGACGCGGTGTGACAAGCGTTCAGGAAAACCATCCTGAAATCGACGCTCTGACAACTCAAATCATCCAGAATATTGCGCAACTCCCGACCCGACAAGGTTTGTTCCTGCTGCACCCCATCGCCATGCAACACAATGCCGCCATCCGCGCCATTCGACCGCCTGCTTTCCCTGCCATGCCCGACAAAATGGACGATCACGCCTTTGCGAGAAGCACCCTTGTCATAGATTTCATCGATCAGTTTCTCACGCGTTACCCCTGTCGACAGAAAAACCGGATAGCGACGCTTCGCCTCCTCATTACCGTCGAACGCCTCGTTGATTTTCGAATGTTCCGATCTGAGGCTGACTTTTTCGGCCGTTGGGTTGGCCGCCACCACCAACACGGCCACCTCATCAAGACGCTGATGCTTGTCATCCAGATTCTCCAGCGGTTTTTTCCCGCCGTCCGGCTCCGAATGCCCCTTTCCGCCCCCGGCGGGGATCCCGCGAAAGGCGTCGCCATCCACGCTCTCGAACCGCTCGCCGTCCACGGAGAACAGCCAACCCTCGCGATCCCGCCCGGGCGACAGCGCCTCCATGATCGGGCCGGCCCATTTTTCCAGCGCGGGTTCCTCGATGCTGACCAGCAACGCCTCCTGTTCATGATCCAGCTCGGCCATGAACGAACCTTCGTCGGTATCGACATGGATGCCATGGCGCCAGAAATCCTCGGGCTCGGTCTTGCGGCCCAGTTCGACAATGAAGGCCTGGATGAGCTCATCATTCAGCCAACGCAGGGTATATTTCATATACCGAACCTTCTCGGTGCGTTGCCAGAATCGCTCCACCCTCTTCGGTTTGCCTTCCGGGAGAAACTGCGGAAACACATAGACATCGTTTTCGTCCCGCCCCTCCCGCCAGGGGTGTGTATTGAGCTGAAAACAGAGCCCGCAACTACGCATGAATTCCAGAAACAGCCACTTCTCATCCTCGGTATAGCCCCCGCCAAAGGCTTCGAACAGTTGCCAAACGGGAATCCGCCCCTTCCGCTGCTGTTTGAAATCCTCGTAGTGCCGCGCGCCGCGCTCCAGCGGCTTGTAGATCGCCTCCAGCGCCCAGCGCTGGTCGGCGATCAGTCGGTCGCCGAGATTCTTGTGCCGATAGAGGTAACCGTGGTGATGCAGGTAATCGAGCAGCAGCGGCCGCCCGATCTTGTTGACGCCATGCTTGTCGCACAAGGCCTCGAATTCCGCTGTCGTGATCAGCTTTCGGTTGTCCTGTGTCGCCAGATTGTCGACAAAAAAGCTGCGCACGGACAGCCACGAGCAAGGCATATCCATGCCGTATTCAGGCAGTTTCCTTGAATGCTTTTGCAGGTAATACTGCAAATCATCCAGATTATCGCCCGTTTTTGCGTTCAACGGGACAAAATCGATCCCCTTTTTCCGGGCATAGGCGGCTGCGTCACCGCCATCCTCC
>DRPO01000045.1 GCA_011330835.1 Gammaproteobacteria bacterium
CCGTCTTGGGCTTCTACCCGGTTATGAATTGAAAAGCGGCGCATACCCATTGGGTGTGCGCCGCTTTTTTCTGTCGCTTTCTACCCGTGCGGTAGAAGCCTCCTAGCTGGCGGTGAGCGTACGAGCGCCGTTGGGGCCGCCGAGGATGAGTACGTCTGCCGGGCGATGGGCGAAGATGCCCACGGTGACGACGCCGGCGATCATGTTGATCTCCTGCTCCAGCTTGAGCGGCTCCATGATTTCGAGATTGTGTACGTCGAGAATGATGTTGCCGTTGTCGGTGGTGAAGCCTTCGCGCAGTTCGGGTTGACCGCCAAGCTTGACGAGCTGGCGGGCGACGTAGCTGCGCGCCATCGGGATGACTTCGACCGGCAGTGGAAATTTGCCAAGAATGCGCACGAGTTTTGACTCGTCGGCGATGCAGACGAACTGTTCGCTGGCGGCGGCGACGATCTTTTCCCGGGTCAGCGCGCCGCCGCCGCCCTTGATCAGGTGGAGGTATTCGTTCGATTCGTCGGCGCCGTCCACGTACAGCGCGAGGTCGCCGACCTGGTTGAGATCCATGACCGGGATGCCGTGGCCGCGCAGCCGTTCGGCGCTGGCTTCGGAGCTGGCGACCGTGCCGTCGATCTTGCCCTTGACGCCGGCCAGGGCGTCGATGAAGTAATTGGCGGTGGAGCCGGTGCCGACGCCGACGATCATGCCGGACTCGACGTAGTCGATGGCGGCTTCGGCCGCCGCCTTTTTCATTTCGTCAACCGATAGGGGCATGGGAGCTATCCTCTTGTATCCAAAGTGACATATACTTCTCGCGCTAGGGGATACCCCGTTCAGGGCGTGCGGATTTTCGTCGAGAGCAAGGCGTAAAAACGCAGGCATAGTGGCGCTACGTCAAGTTTTTACAACGCAGCTATCGGCGAAAAGATGCGCGGCCTGAACGGGGTATCCCCTAGTGCGAGAAGTATACCTCCATCATAGCGGGCAATCCGCCCGTTGAACAGGCTCGCCGATGAATCTCGAGTATCTCGAAAAAATCCTCACCGCCAGAGTGTACGATGTCGCCGATGAAACGCCGCTGGAGTTGGCGAAAGGGTTGTCCACCCGGCTGCGCAACCAGGTATTAATGAAGCGTGAAGACCAGCAACAGGTTTTCTCGTTCAAGCTGCGCGGCGCGTACAACAAGATCTACAACCTCAGCGAGGAGCAGCGCCGCGCCGGCGTGATTACCGCCTCGGCGGGCAATCACGCGCAAGGCGTGGCGCTGGCGGGCAGCAGCCTGGGCGTCGAGGCGGTGATCGTGATGCCGGAGACCACGCCGGAGATCAAGGTCGCGGCGGTGCGCGGATTCGGCGGCAAGGCGGTGCTGGTGGGCGACACCTACGACGAGGCGCTGGCCTATGCGCTGGACAAGGCGCAAGAACAGGGCATGACCTTCGTGCATCCCTACGACGATCCCGACGTCATCGCCGGTCAGGGCGCCATTGGCATGGAAATCCTGCGGCAGCACCCGGATCCGATCGACGCCATTTTCGTACCGGTTGGCGGCGGCGGGTTGATCGCGGGAATCGCCGCCTACGTCAAATCCCTGCGCCCCGAGATCAAGATCATCGCGGTCGAACCCGAGGATACGCCCACGCTGGAGCGCGCCCTCAAGGCCGGCGAGCGCGTCGTCCTCGATGAGGTGGGGCTGTTCGCGGACGGCGTGGCGGTTCGCCAAATCGGCAAGGAGACCTTCCGGCTGGCGAAATCGCTGGTCGATGACACGGTGCTGGTCAGCACCGACGAGATGTGCGCGGCCATCAAGGACATCTTCGAGGAGGCGCGCACGATGATGGAGCCGGCGGGCGCGCTGGCGATTGCCGGCATCAAGAAATACGTCGCCGAAAAAGGCGTCACCGATCAGACGCTGGTGGCGATCAACAGCGGCGCCAATATCAACTTCGACCGCCTGCGCCATGTGACCGAGCGCGCCGAGGTGGGAGAGCGGCGCGAGGCTCTGCTGGCGGTCACCATTCCCGAACGCCCCGGCAGCTTCTGCGCCTTTTGCAGCGCGCTCGGCAAGCGGGCGATCACCGAATTCAACTATCGGTACGCCGATCATCGCGACGCACAGGTGTTCGCCGGCGTCCGCCTGAGCGGGGGCGACGAAGAGAAGGCGAAAATCATCGAGCGACTGGAATCCGAAGGTTACGCCGTCACCGACCTGACCGACAACGAACTGGCCAAGGTGCATCTGCGCTACCTGGTGGGCGGCCACGCCTCCAGCGCTGAAAACGAAGTGCTATACCGCTTCCTGATGCCGGAGCGACCGGGCGCGCTACGCGACTTTCTGTCCGCGTTGGGCTCGCGCTGGAACATCAGCCTGTTTCACTACCGGAATCACGGCTCCGCGCATGGTCGCATTCTCGCCGGCATCCAGGTTCCGCCAGACGAACGCGAGGCGCTGAAGCAGTCGCTGGCGCGACTCGGCTATCAGCATTGGGAGGAATCCGACAATCCGGCCTATCGGCTGTTTTTGGGATAATGGGCCAGAGAAGAAACCGTCGTTTTCAGATCCTTGATGACGCCGTTTTTGACACTGTATATCCATCCATGCACAGCCAGTGAAGCGCCGTTTCTCCAGGCCTCCTGGACGACGGTTGAATGCGCCACGTTCCGGACTTGCTCGATAACATTCAATTCACATAGGCGATCGCAGAGGCGGTCGTGATCCAGACCTTCCAGTTCGGTGGCGTGCAAGCGCCGGACATCGCGGATGTGGCGGAGCCAATTGTCGATCAGGCCATGTTCGGGAGGCTCGATGGCGGCCTTGACGCCGCCGCAGCCATAGTGGCCGCAAACGATAATGTGTTTGACGCCCAGGACTTCGACCGCGTACTGGATGACGGACAGGCAGTTGAGGTCGGAATGCACGACGACGTTGGCGATATTGCGATGGACGAACACTTCTCCGGGGGGCAGATCGACGATCTGGTTGGCGGGTACGCGACTGTCGGAACAGCCGATCCACAGATAATCGGGATTCTGCTGGTAGTGCAGATGGGTGAAGAAGTCGGGGTCGCGCTCTTTGACATCGCTGGCCCAGGCGCGGTTGGCCAGCAGCAGTTCATCGATTGTTTTCATGGGTTGCGTTTCTCCTTTGGGTCGTCGCGCGAGGCGTCATCAATATACTTCTCGCGACCCAAGAATACCCCATTCAGGGTGCGTGGATTTTCGTCGAGAGCAAGGCGCAAAAACGCAGGCATAGTGGGGCTACGTCAAGTTTTTGCAACGCAGCTATCGGCGAAAAGACGCGCGCCATGAATGGGGTATTCTTGAGCGCGAGAAGTATACTTCTCGCGACCAAGAATACCCCATTCAGGGCGTGTAGGTTTTCGTCGAGAGCAAGGCGTAAAAAACGCAGGCATAGCGGCGCTACGTCAAGTTTTTACAACGCGGCTATCGGCGGAAAGATGCGCGGCCTGAATGGGGTATTCTTGGTCGCGAGAAGTATAAGGCCGGCCATCCTTGTGCAGGAAACGCCACTGGCCATTCTCGTCGAGTTCGGCCTTGAGGTCGTCATTGGGGTATTCGACCTGGTCTCCGGCGGAACGGTCGCCGATTTCGAGGATGACCGCCGTGGCTTCCGAGCGGTTGACGACCTGCGCGGCGACGCCGGTTCCGGCCCTGACGCCGAAACAGTCGCCGGGACGCAGCGGCCAGGCGTCTTCGCCGATCATCAGGGTGGGCTGTCCTTCGAGGACGTAGATCATTTCGTCCTGTCGGGAATGCCAATGGAGCAACGCGGAGACCGCGCCGGGTTCCAACCGGGTGAGATTGACGCCGAAATTGACGAGTCCGAAATGGTCGCCCAGCTTTTTCTTGCTACGCCCCTGGACCTGTTGCGCGAACGGTTCGGGATAGACGGTTTTTCGGGGATTTTCAGGAATCTGTTCAGCGGGAATGGGGCGGGGTTTCATGCTCGATCATTCAGGCGGCGCTGTCGCCAGCGACGGTGCGGCAGTAGGGCTCGCCCGACAGGATATAACATCGACAGGAACAGCAACAGCATGGCGGACAGCATGTAGCCCGAGCTGACCAGCAGAATAACCAGCGCGAACGCCGCCGCCATCGACAGCGCGGCGTTGACGAGGGCGGCGCGTATGCCGCGACGACGCTCTTCGTCCGAATCAGCGCTGAGAAAGACGATCAGCGCCGGCAACAGAAAATGCAGCGGCGCGTAGAAGGCGGCGATTATGATCCAGACAATCCAGTCGTTCATGACGTTCCGGTCTGTTTTTCGAACCAATCGGAGATGGCGGCGACGATGCGGCGCGAGGCCTGCCCGTCGCCGTAGGGATTGCGCGCATTGGCCATTTCGGCCCAGGCGTCTTCATCGCCGAGCAAGAGGCTGGTTTCCGCCACGATGCGTTCCGCGCTGGCGCCGACCAGCCTAACGGTGCCCGCCGCGACGCCTTCGGGCCGCTCGGTGGTGTCGCGCATGACCAGCACGGGCTTGGCCAGCGACGGAGCTTCTTCCTGAACGCCGCCGGAGTCGGTGAGCACGACCCGGGCGTGAGCCATCAGCGCGACGAAGTTGCGATAACCCTGGGGCGGGATGAGGAAGATATTGTCGATGCCGGAGAGGATGTCGTTCACCGGCTGCTGGACATTGGGGTTGAGATGCACCGGGTAGATGAAGCGGTGATCGGGAAACGCCCGGGCCAGTTCGGCCAGCGCCTTGCAGATTTGCAGAAAGCCTTCGCCGAAGTTTTCGCGACGATGGCCAGTGACCAGCACATAGGGGACTTGCCGCCAATCGCCGGGGAGATGTTCAGCCAGGGCCTGATCGATCTGGCGGCGGATGCCGGCGCTGTCGGTGTTCTGCCGCGATTGCTCCATCAGCAGGGCGTCGATGACGGTATTGCCGGTAACCGTGATCGCGTCGGGATCGACATGCTCTTTCAGCAGGTTGTCCCGGGAGACGCTGGTGGGCGCGAAATGCAGGTCGGCCAGCACGCCGGCGAGGCGGCGATTGGCTTCTTCCGGAAAGGGGGAAAACAGATTGCCGGTGCGCAGCCCGGCTTCGACATGGCCGACCGGAATCCGGCGATAGAAGCAGGCCAGCGATGCGGTGAGCACGGTGGTGGTGTCGCCCTGCACCAGCGCCATGTCGGGCTTGAACTTGTCCAGCGCGGCGTCGATGCGCTCCATCAGGCGGGCGGTGAGCGTCGCCAGGCTCTGGTTGGGGAGCATCACGTTCAGATCCTCATCGACGCGCAGATCGAAGATGTCCACCACCTGGTCCAGCATTTCACGATGCTGTCCGGTGGAGATCACCAGCGGCCGAAAACCGTCGGCGGCTTCCAGCGCCTTGATGACGGGCGCCATTTTGATGCCTTCGGGGCGCGTGCCGATGAAAACCGCGATTGTCCTGTTGTTCATCCTGATCTCCCTGTTTCAACTATCTCGAATCCGTAAGGCGCTGTAAGCGCCTTGGCCGGCGGGACGCCGGCGCTCCCCAGGGGGCTTGTATTCCCGTCCCGCCTGCTGGTTCGGCGGAGGGTGGATCAGGCGAAGCGGATCCACCGATTTACCGACGCATTCTACAATTCGTTGCCGAACGGCGCTTTGTCATCCCCAGAAGGCTGTAATGCCCGCTGCACCCTGCGCGCTGTGAGCGAAAGCGTCAACTCTGGAATCGGGAGACCCCGGAGAACCTTTCTGACTCGCCCGTCATTCCCGCGAACGCGGGAATCCAGAGTCGCGACCTGGATTCCGGGTCTTCGCTCCACTCAGCCCGGAATGACGGAGGAGGCGCGGGATTACCGCCTGAGGCTGCTCCCAGGCCCTATCCTACCATCTGGTTCAGTTCGAAGATGGGCAGCAGGATCGCGAGCACGATGACGAATACGGCGATGCCCATGGTCAGGATCAGCGCGGGTTCGAACAGGCTGATGGCCGCCGAGATGGTGTTGCTGGTTTCGTTTTCCTGCTGTTCAGCGGCGCGCTCCAACATTTCGCCGAGCCGGCCCGAGTTTTCTCCGGAGCTGATCAGGTAGAGCACCATGGGCGGAAACAGGCCGGAGCGTTTGAGCGAGCCGCTGAGGCTGGCGCCTTCCCGAACCCGGTCGATCGTTTCTTCGATGGCGTCTCGCATCGGCAGGTTGGAGACGACGGCGGCCGAGTTCTTCAGCGCGTCGAGGATCGAGACACCGCTGCCGAACAGGATGCTCAAGGTGCGAGTAAAAGCCGCCGTGTTTTTGCCGCGTATCAGCCGCCCGAACACCGGCAGGCGCAACAGGGCGCGATCAACCCGCCGCCGAAAGCCGGGGCGCTTGTAGAGCCGGGAGAACACCAGCGCGCCGACGGCCAGCAGAATCGCGACGTACAGGCCGCTGGCCTTGACCACGTCGCTGACCGCGATCAGGCCCTTGGTCAGCGCTGGCAGTTCCTGGCCGAGATTGTCGAACACGCCGACCACCTTGGGCACGACGTAGCCAAGCAGCCCGGAGACGATCAGAATGGCGATGCCGGTGAGCATGACCGGATAGATCAGCGCGGTGGTCATCTTCTGCTGGATGGCCTGGTAGTCCTCGGTGTATTCGGCCAGCCGGTCGAGCACCTTGTCGAGATGCCCGGAGTTTTCGCCCGCCGCGACGGTGGCGCGGTACAGCTCGGGGAACGCGCCGGGAAACTGCCCCAGGCTTTCCGCGAACGAGTAGCCCTCGACCACCTTGCCGCGCACGCCGAGGACGATGCGCTCGACGTTTTTCTTGCTGGCTTGCCCGGCGATGGCCGCCAGCGATTCTTCCAGCGGCGTGCCGGCCTGCAACAGGGTGGCCAACTGGCGGGTAATCATCGCCAGGTCGATGGATTTGAGATGGGAGCGCGAGGTTCTCAGCCCGCCGCCGCGCGCCCCGCTCTCCTTGACCTCGACCACTTCCAGCGGGGTGAGCTGGCGCTCGCGCAGTTGCTGGCGAATGCTTCTGGGCGAGTCCCCTTCCAGGATGCCCTTCTCTTCCTTGCCTCGGGCGTTGAGCGCCTTGTATTCGAACGCGGGCACCGGATCAGTATTCCCGCGTTACGCGCATGACTTCTTCGATGGAGGTGGTTCCCTGGAGGATCTTGGCGATGCCGTCCTCGCGGATGCTGGGCGTTTTCTTGCGAGCGGCCTTGTCCAGCTCATGCTCGGCGGCGCCATCGTGGATCATGCGCTGCATCTCCTCGTCCACCAGCACCAGTTCGTAGATGCCGAAACGTCCCAGGTAGCCGCTGTGATTGCATTCGCTACAGCCCTTGGCCGAATAGATCACCGGTCGCGGCGAATCAGGCAGGCCGAGCCGCTGGATCTCGCTTTCGGTCGCCTCGTGGGGCTGCTTGCAATGCGGGCAGAGCCGCCGCACCAGCCGCTGCGCCAGCACGCCCAGCAGGGTGGAGGACAGCAGGAATGGCTCGACGCCCATGTCGCGCAGCCGGGTCACGGCGCCGGTGGCGGTATTGGTGTGCAGGGTGGAAAACACCAGGTGGCCGGTCAGACTGGCCTGAACCGCGATCTCGGCGGTCTCGAGGTCGCGAATCTCGCCGACCATCACCACGTCCGGATCCTGCCGGAGGATCGCCCGCAGCCCGCGCGCGAAACTCATGTCGACCTTGGGGTTCACCTGGGTCTGGCCGATGCCGTCGATGTAGTACTCCACCGGATCTTCCACGGTGAGAATATTGCGGGACTTGTTGTTCAGCTCGCTCAGCGAGGCGTAGAGGGTGGTCGTCTTGCCCGATCCGGTCGGGCCGGTGACCAGGAAGATGCCATGCGGTTTCTTGATCGTCTCGCGGATCGAGTCCAGCATCTCCGGCGTCATGCCCAACTGCTCCAGCGTCAGCCGGCCCGCCTGGCGGTCAAGCAGCCGCAGCACCACGCGCTCGTTGCTGCCCGAAGGCAGGGTGGACACCCGCATGTCGATGACGTGGCCGCCAATGGAGCGGGTGATGCGGCCATCCTGCGGCAGCCGTTTCTCGGCGATATCGAGCTTGGCCATGACCTTGAGCCGGGAAACGATCAGCGGCGTCAGCTCCTTGGGCGGTTGCAGGATTTCCCGCAGCACGCCGTCCACCCGCAACCGCACCGCGAGGCGGCTCTCGAACGGCTCGAAGTGGATATCGGAAGCGCCTTCCTTGATCGCCTGGGTGAGAATGGCGTTGATCAGGCGGATGATCGGCGCGTCGTCCTCCGACTCCAGCAGATCCTGGGATTCGGCCAGCGATTCGGCCACCTGGTCGAGATCGAGATCCTCGCCGATGTCCTGAACCATGGCCTGCGCATCGCCGCCGGACTGGTCGTAGAGCTGCTCCAGCGTGCGGTTGAACTCCTCGTCGTTGACCGGCTCCAGGCGGATCGGCGCGCCGACGAAACGGCGCACCTCGGCGATCACGTCCGGCTTGAGGGGAGGCTTGAAACGCACCGCGACCCGGCCATGCGGATCCTCGCCAACCAGCACCTCGTGGCGCTTGGCGAAACCATAGGAGGGCTGCGGGAACCTCAGCGACGGCTGTAGCGTTTCACTCATGAACGATGAATTACGGTGTCGAGTCAGGCATTTGTGGAATCAGCGCGCCTGCGTCGCCCGGCATCTGGGTAATCAGTTCGTCCAGGTCGGGGATCACGCCCGCCGAATCCTTGATCAAGCCGCGATTGACGATGTCGGCGTCCAGCTGGCGCGCGCGGAAAAAGCCGTACTTGCGCCGCGTGTACTCATCGGCGGTCTTGGCGTCGCGCAGGATAACCGGGTGGATGAACACCATCAGGGTTTGCTTGACCTTCTGCGTGCTGTTGAACTGGAACAGCTTGCCAACAACCGGGATGTCGCCCAGCAGGGGCACCTTGTCCTTGCTGTCGCGGAAATTATCATCGGTCAACCCGCCAAGCACAATGACCTGGCCGTTGTTGGCCAGCACGGTGGTCTTGATATTGCGCTTGTTGGTCACCACGTCCGAGGTGGAGACGCTGGTGGAGGCCAGCGAGGAGGATTCCTGCTCGATCTCCAGCTGGATTTCGTCGCCCTCGTTGATCTGCGGCTTGACCTTGAGCGTCAGGCCCACGTCGCGGCGCTCGATCGTCTGGAAGGGATTGACCGCGCCCGTCGTGCTGCCGGTATTGGTGAACTGGCCGGTCAGAAAAGGGACTTCCTGCCCAACGCTAATCTCCGCCTCGACGTTGTCCAGGGTCACCAGCGTCGGCGTCGAAAGTATGTTGGTCGCCGCGTCCGAGGCCAGCGCCTTGAGCAGAATCGCGAAATTGGTCTTGCCGGGCCGGGTGTCGGCCCCTCCGATAATTGTGCCCGCGGGCGCCGAGGTCGCTGTTCCGGAAGCCAGTCCGAGCACGGTGGTCGCCAGATCGCCCAGGTTGGCGACAATCGCCGGCCCCACGTCCTTGCCGCCGACATTGAAGCCCTGCACGCCAAAAGAAGCGCCCAGTTCTTTTTTCAGATCCAGGGAAACCTCGGCAATCACCGCTTCGATAAGAACCTGGTCTCGACGGATGTCGAGCTGGGCGATCACCTTGCGCAGTTCGGCCTGGATCGCCGGCGGCGCGGTAATGACCAGCGCGTTGTTGGTTTCGTCGGCCTGGATGCTGACATCCTTGCGCGAAGTCAGAGCGGTCGCTCCGCGTCTTCGGGCAACCGCCTTGCCGCCCTTGCTCAGCGTCCGCCCCGGAGAGCTGCCGGAAGTCGTGACGCCGGACTTGCTGACGCCGGTGAGGATCTTGACCAGTTCCTCCGCCTTGGCGAATTTCAGAAACACCACTTGGGTATCACCGCCGTTATCCAGTGGGGTATCCAGATGGGCGATGATGCCGCGCAGCCGCAGCCGCGTGGCCTTGTCGCCGCCAATCAATATGCTGTTGGTGCGCTCGTCGGCGGTAATCACCGGCTGCCCCGGCATGGCTCCCCCCTTGGCGTCCTTGCGCTGCAAGGTCGTCAGCGTCCGGGCGACATCCGCCGCCGGCGCGTGTTCCAGCGGAATAATCTCGATGTCGTCCTGGTCGGGCCGGTCGATGCGCTTGATGATCTCCACCAGCCGCCGGACGTTGGCGGCGCGATCGGAGATCAACAGAATATTGCTGGGCTGGTAAGCCGCCAGCTGCCCCTGCTGGGGAATCAGCGGACGCAGAATCGGCACCAGTTGAGCGGCGGGGACATGATTGATCTGGATCACCCGCGTCACCAACTGGTCGCCGCGACCGGGATAACGGCTGGAGACCACCGGCACTGGCCCCTGCTTGGCGTTCACATCAGGAACAATCTTGGTGACATTGCCCGTCTGCACCGCCGAGAAACCATGCACCTGGAGAATCGACAGGAACACCTGGTAGAGCTCTTCCGGCTTCATGGGCTTGGAAGAAATCACGGTGACTCGGGCCTTGACCCGGGGGTCGATAATGAAATTCTTTCCGGTGATGGCGGACACGGTGTCGATGAGAACGCGGATGTCGGCATCCTTGAGATTCAGGGTCGCGCTTTCCTGCGCCTGAACAGTCAAAACGCCCGACCAGAAAAGCGAAATCCATGCCAACCACTTGAGATAGGTCTTCATGCTAATGCCGTTTACTCACTTCCTGAGTTAATTGTATGTATTCTCTCATATTTCAATGCGAATGGCTTGCACTTATTGATGAGAATACCGATCCTGGACGCGATCCGCGCCCGAGCTGGCTATTCCAGAGAATGGCTCAACTGGATAATCTGCCCACCCCGCTTGAGGGTTACGTTGACTTGTTTCGCGTTTCTAAGGTTCTGCAGCACCTGAAAACCCTTCTGGGGCGAGTCGATGCTGATTCCATTGACCTCCGTCACAACATCGCCTGAGCGGATATCCAGCTCCTTGAAGGCCGGATGGGATTGCTTGGCGATAATCTTGAATCCCACGAACCGGCCATTCTCCCGAGCGGGAACCGCGTTGACGAACTGGGCCAGCTTGGCGGGATTTTTCAGCACCTCCGAACGGAGCCTGGCGATCTCGCTATTGGCGCCAAAGCGCTTGCTGACGCGCCGGGGCATGCGGCTATCGACCGTCGGCCCGCGCAGGCGACCAGCGCCTCGACCTCGACCGCCTCCGGTCAGCTTGGATTCCGGGAGCCGCAAGGTCTCGAATTTTCCCGCGTGCTCCAGAATGACGCGGTCGGGATAGACGGAAGACAGCTTGGAATTGCCGGGCAACGGATCGCCCACCTTGTAGAGTTTTTCCGGGCTCGCCCCACTGGAAATCAGCGCATATCCCTCATTCTCGTCTTCCTCGGCGTAAACGCCTCGCAGCTTCAGATTGAGGCGGGTCTCCGGCGCATCCACCGGCTTGGCCGCCACCTTCTTGGCCGCCTGCTCCCGGCCAAACAAATGGGAAGCCGCGATCTGGGCCGCGTAATCCGTCTGTTTTTCGCGGGCAGGCGACGGCGCGCCGCGCACGGGCGCGGACGGCGCAAACCGTGTTTCCGGAGTCAGCACCGACCAGATGATCTGGGACACCGTCCAGGCGATCAGCAAAATCAGCGCCGCCACGGCAATTCCGGGCGCTTTCTGATTGAGGTTCCGCAGGAACGAACTTTCGGCGAGCGCTGACAGACGTCGAGTCAGGGTATTCAGCAGTTTTTCCTAGTCAATCCGATCGGCTGGTATTATCGCATACAACCGGAGCCAGTCTATTGCACGGCTCTCAGTTTCCGGGGCAGGTGCGTGGGCGCTTGCTCCGTTGAACTGGATCCCGGCTTTCGCCGGGATGACACTTTTCTTCGTCGGGATGCCCGTTTTCTTTGAGGTCGTCATCCCGGCGAACGCCGGGATCCAGCTCCAGCCGTCTTGACAGCCTCCCGGCAACAGGGAACTCTATGATTCCTGTCCACGGATCAACGAACTACCATGAAAATGCTTTTTCCATTGCTGGCCGGCGCGCTGCTCGCCAGCGGATGCACCCAGGAAACCCAGAACAAGATCGGTCGCGCGATCCAGAACTACACCGGAACCGACGGCGTACTGGATGTCTATGCCGGCGACAAGCTCGTCAAGCGATTCATCAAGATCGACAAGCTCTCCACCGCCAAGGCGACCCAGGGCAACTCCTCGCGACCGTATCGTTACGGCTACGGCGTACTCGACGCCAACCAGAACCTGGTCAAGGACAACGGCGAGAAACGGGTGTATTTCGAATTCAGCGACTATTCAACGAGTTATATCTTCTACGAGAATCCCGCGGACTAACCTGCATTTCTCACAGGATGCGCCTACTGCCGGGATAAGATTGCGTTTCCGGCAAACGGCGCTGGATCCCGGCGTTCGCCGGGATGACGGTCTTGAAATCGCCGGAAGACGGCCTTGAAAAAAGCTGTCATCCCGGCGAAGGCCGGGATCCGGAAACCACCCGCGTCAAGCGGCCTGATCCCGGTCTCGCAAAACCGGCGCCAGCCGCTTGAGCATTTCATCATAGACCTTCGGCGTCGCGGCGACGATGTCGCCCGACTCCAGGTAGCTCGTTCCGCCTTCCAGGTCGCCAACCAGTCCGCCCGCCTCCCGCACCATCAGCACGCCGGCGGCGATATCCCAGGCGTGCAGGCCGAATTCCCAGAACCCGTCGAAGCGTCCCGCCGCCACCCAGGCGAGATCCAGCGCGGCGGATCCGGGACGGCGCACGCCGGCGGTATCCGGGATCAGCGCTTCCAGCGTTTTCAGAAACAGCGGCAGATCCTGATCCGGGCGGTAGGGAATGCCCGTGGCGAGCAGGGCGTTCTCCATGCCGGAGCGCCCGGTCACGCGCAGGCGCTTGCCATTGAGCTGCGCGCCTTCACCGCGCGAGGCGGTGAACAGGTCATCCTTGGCCGGATCGTAGATCACCGCCTGCTCCAGTTGGTCGCCGTGCTGCAGGGCGATCGACACCGCGTATTGCGGAATGCCGTAAAGAAAATTGGTGGTGCCGTCGAGCGGGTCGATGATCCAGCGGTACTCGCCCTTTTTGATCTCGCCCGACTCCTCGGCGAAGATGCCGTGGTCGGGAAAGGCGCGCGTCAGCTGGCGGATGATCTCGTACTCGGCCATCCGGTCCACTTCGCTGACAAAATCGTTGCGCGCCTTGTTGGTGATCGTCAGGGAGTCGATCCGGTTGCTGTAGCGGGCAACGATCTTGCCTGCCGCGCGCGCCGCGCGAACAGCGATATTCAGGGTTGGGTGCATAGTGATGTGTTTGCCGATCGGCTTCGGCTTTCGAATGCTGAGGTATACTTCCTGCGATCGAGCAGTATAACAAACCCCTTTACGGAAACCGAACCTTGTCTGCAAACGATACACACCCGCAAAGATCCATCCGAATCGTGCTGGTGAACACCTCCCACCCGGGGAATATCGGCGCCGCCGCGCGAGCGATGAAGACCATGGAGCTGTCCGAGCTCTATCTGGTCAACCCGAAATCGTTCCCGAGCGTCGAGGCCACCGCGCGCGCATCGAGCGCCGCCGACCTGCTGGCCAACGCGGTGGTGGTCGATTCGTTGCCCCGCGCCATCGAGGATTGCGTCGCGGTCTTCGGGGCCAGCGCGCGACTGCGCTCGAAACGCTGGCCGATTCTGCCGCCCCGCGAGGCGGCGCGGGAGATGACCGAACAGGCTGTTCACGGGCCGGTGGCCTGCGTCTTCGGCTCGGAGCAATCGGGCCTGAGCAACGAGGAGCTGGGCTACTGCCAACAGTTGATCCATATTCCGGTCAATCCCGAATACGGCTCGCTGAACCTGTCTCAGGCGGTCCAGATCATCGCCTACGAACTGCATTGCCTGGTCGCGCCGGATGTTCCCGAGGTTCCGCTCAAACCCGGAGAAGGCCCCGCCCCGGCCGGGGAAATCGAACATTTCTACCGACACCTGGAGCAAACGCTGACGCGAATCGATTTCCTCAATCCGGAAAATCCCGGCCACGTGATGTCGCGACTGCGCCGGCTGTTCGGACGCGCGCGGCTCAGCAAGGTCGAGACGCGCATTCTGCGAGGGATCCTCACCGCCGTCGATAACGCGACGCAAAAGCCTGAGGGATAACGGTTTGTTACCTCGGTTATACCTCTTGCGTTCAAGAATACCCCATTCAGGGCGCGTAGGTTTTCGTCGAGAGCAAGGCGTAAAAACGCAGGCATAGTGGCGCTGTCAATAGTTGCGAAAATACCCGCACCCCGTATCCCGAGATGAAGCGCGTCGCAATGCCACCAGCCAGGCTTGTGGGGAGGATTGCGGTGGGCGTTTCACTCCCTCACCGAGCCCCCTCCGTCATTCCCGCGAAAGCGGGAATC
>DRPO01000046.1 GCA_011330835.1 Gammaproteobacteria bacterium
TGAACCTGGTAAGAGGGACGATACGGCGAATAATCCTCGGGAGGAAACGCCAGGGACTGGTCCGATTCCTCTTCCGTTACCGACGGCGGCAATTTCGAACCGTTGCTATCGTAGAACTTGAGCTCATCCGCGCCGACAACCGATAGCGACGCCAGCAGGCAACAAAGCATGGCGCATGCCAGCGCGCGCGCGCCAAGGTTATCACCGGGTTTTGGAAAATATCCCATCATATGCGCACAGTGGAAAAACTGTCATCAGCGGTCGCCGGGAGACTGCTCCCGGCTAGCCAGAAGGGAGCGCCCCAGGCCTGCCCAAGCGGTTGCGCCGCCCGTGACAAGGGCTTGGGCCATTGCCCGTGGACGACGCCTTGCCTGAACCGGCCTGGGACGCTCTGCATCCTGATGGATTACCTTGAAGGAGTACCAGACTATCACATTCCTTTCAAGCGAATGCCCCGACGTCCTTTCTTGCGGGTTTTCGGCGGAGCGCTGGCGGCCGATTTTTCCTGGGCCGCGGAGGATTCCCGAGCTTTTTCCCCGCTGCGCGCTTCATCGATTGGCGTCACCTTCTTCTTTCGAGAAACCGCGGACTTTTTAGTCGCCGCTTTTTTCTTCACCGAAGATTTTTTCTTCGTCGCAGCCGTTTTTGCGACCTTGGCCCGCGCCTGTTTCCTGGGCGCCCTGGGCTTGGCGGTCGACGTTGCAGCATTGACCGGGGGATCGCTTTCCGTCTCTTCGATCGGCGCCTTGGGCGGAACCGCGACAACAACATCAGCATTGGCGTCATCGTCCGATTTTTCGACAAGCGGCTTTTCCCGCTCACTCCCGGGTCGGGGCTGAGCCTCATCCGGGGTAGAGATCGCCTCGCCACTGTCCGTGGGAAATGCATCCTGATCAGCCGCGACAACGACAGCCTTCTCATCGTTCCTGGACGCCGCCTCGACCGCAACAGGCGATTCGGCAATCGGGGTGTCGAGGTCAGGCCCGCCATCCCCCGTTTCCCGGTCAACCGCCTTGCCGTCCGACGCTCCGGAAGCCGAGGGCGGCTCGCTCGCCGATGCAGGGATATCGTGGGAGACAATCTCTTTCTCGATGGCTGACAACGCTTCCGCCATAGGCCGCTCATCCGACACACGTTGATCCCTATCCTCGCTCGCCGCGCCCTGGGGTTCGTCCACGCTCGCCACGCGTCGGGGCCTAGCCTTGAATCGGTTCAGCAGCGCCTTCGCCCCGCTCGCGGCGAATCCCCACAAGGCGGCAAACGCGGACTTGAAAATATCCAGCAAGAGCATCCCCAGCAAGCCGAAGACGGCGCTAACCTTGCTCATCAGCGCGCCCGATTTCTTGCTGTCGTTCCCCGCGCCGGCAACGGTCGGATCGCCGGCCTGGCCCTCGCCGCCCGCGCCATCCGCCGGCGCGGCCTGGGACAATGTTTTGAAAGCGGAACGCGCCGAATAGCACCCCAGTGGGATAATGAACAGCGTCAGCGCGGTCGACACCAGAACGCCGAACAACAACGAAACAGCCATGCCCTGAAAAATCGGGTCGAAGAGGATGACGCTGGAGCCGCCGACCAGAGCCAGCGCGGTAATCACGATCGGTCGGGTTCGCACCTGACAAGCGTAAACCAGCGCGTCGAGCACCGGCATGCCTCGCTCGATCTGGTGCTTGGAAAAATCGACCAGCAGAATCGAATTCCGCACGATAATCCCGGCCAGGGCGATAAATCCGATCATCGAGGTCGCGGTAAATTCCGCGTTCAACAGCCAGTGTCCGGGCACGATTCCCACCAGCGTCAACGGAATGGGCGCCATGACAATCGCGGGAAGCACGAAATTGCCAAACTCCCACACCACCAGCATGTAAATCAGCACCAACGCGACGCCAAAGGCAATACCCATGTCGCGGAAGGTTTCATAGGTCACCGTCCATTCGCCGGTCCACTCAAAACCCGATTTGAAATCATCATCCGGCGGCCCGATCATTTCGCCCGAAAGCGCCACGCCATCCGGAGCGCGATAGCCTTCCAGCAAGTCGCCGACCTCCATCATGCCGTAGATGGGCGCCGCCAGATCCCCCACCGTTTCGGCGGTGACATATTCAACCGACCGAAGATCCTTGTGATAGATAATGGGATCCTGGTCGCTCTTGACGAACTCGCCCAATTCCGACAACGGTATGGTTGTTCCCATCTGCGTTGGAACGGGGAGCTGCCCAATCCGCCCCAGGTCGCCCCGACTGGCGAGCGGCACTTCCATGATGATTGGCGTGATATCGAGAACGGAGTTGAACTTGATGTCCCCCAACTGGAACCCCCCCA
>DRPO01000047.1 GCA_011330835.1 Gammaproteobacteria bacterium
AATCCCCTCTCCCCTTTGGGGGGAGAGGGTTAGGGTGAGGGGGAAAACCGCATATCGGGACACAGGGTGCGAGTACTTTTGCAACTATTAATATGCTCCCGAAATTGTCGTTTGTCCCCGTTAGTCGCCAATGACGGCCCGCTGGCGTCGAAAAGTACTCCTCTACATCCCACCCAACATCCGCGCAAAATCAGTGGGATGAACGATGGGAATTGAACCGGAGCTTCCGAGATTCCTCAGATGTTTATCACCGGATACAATCAGATCAGCATTGCCGGCTATTGCGCAAGCAACAATATGATCGTCATCGGGGTCGTTTGGAACCACCCGCTCCACGGTTTCGGGTTGTACGATTATGGCGCTCTGTGCGATTTGTTTGAGGTAGGCGATGATTGCGGCATCATTTGCCTCGGTTTTGGTGCGCAATATATGACCGAGCTCATTCATGATGAACGGAGAAATGACGGGGAGGAATATCGCGCGGCGCGCCTGCTCCGCGATCCGGGCAACAACCCCGTCGGGACACAAGAAGGCGCTGACGTAGAGATTGGTATCCAGGACAACCTTGTATTTCCTTCCCCCGCTATCTCGTATCCCCATACTTTCCCGCAATGATCATTTCTTCTGTAATACCGCGTTCTTTGATCTTCTCTTGTGCTCTGATGACGGATTCATCCTTCATCAGGGATTGCCATTCAGCAGCCAGCTTTTCCGGCGTTGGAGAAACTCCACGCCGCTTTTCTTCTTCAGTCTCGGCAAGTATCCGGGATACCATGGCGGAGATGTGGTTGTGCTCCTGTCGGGCGCGCTCGTGACTGAATTTCTTCCAGATATAGAGCATGTCGCGAAAGAGCTCGCTCTTGGAGCGTTTTTGTTGTCGAGCCAGATCTTCGAACTCCCGCGCCACCTCTGGAGGCATGGATAGAGAGACAACCTTTGAAGTTCTCACGGTGAGCAGGCTCCTGTATTACCCGTTAATACTGTGCTTGAGCATAGCATGGGGGTCATGTATCGCCAAGGCTCTCGCTTGCTATTTTGGGTCTCGGTTCTTGCGGGCTGGGGCGATCAGGAGTAGCAAGCCGCCGGATATGAACAGGATCAACAGCGACAGCAGTCCCCAGGATTCGCTGCCGGTGGCGAGTCCGACGCCGCCGACGAGCAGTGGGCCGATGATGGCGGCGGCCTTGCCGAGCATGTTGTAGAAGCCGAAGAATTCGGCGGCCTTGTCGCTGGGGATCAGGCTGGCGTAGAGCGAGCGGCTCAGTGATTGCAGTCCGCCCTGCACCAGTCCGACGATTCCGGCCAGGACGTAAAAGGCGCTGGCCGTGTGCAGGTTGGCGGCCCAGAGAGTGATGCCGATATACACGCCGATCGCGATCAGGATGCCTCGTCGCGCGCCGATTTTTTCGCCGAGCCAGCCGAAGGCGATGGCGGAGGGGAAGCCGATGAACTGGGTCATCAGCAGGGCGGTGATCAGGCTGCCGGTTCCGATGCCGCGCGCCTTGCCAAAATCCACGGCCATGCGGATGACGGTATCGACGCCGTCGATATAGAGCCAGTAGGCGAGCAGGAACGTCAGTACGCCGCGCAGCTGGCGGATATGATGAAAGGTGGCGGCCAGTTGCCGGAAGCCTTCGCGCGCGGCGGCGAGGAAGGGTTTGGGCTCGTGGCGGCGTTGTTCGCGGACGAGCAGCCATAAGGGTAGTGAGAACGCCAGCCACCACAGCGCGACCAGCAGAAACGACAGCGAGACGGCTTGCTGGGCGCTTTGCAGAAAAAACCACGCCGGTTTCAGCGTCATGGCGACGCACAGGGCGAACAGCAGGCCGCCGCCGAGATAGCCCAGCCCGTAGCCCAGGGCGGAGACGCGGTCGTAGTCTTTCGCTTCGGCGACGTCGATCAGCAGTGAGTCGTAAAACACATTGGCGCCCATCCAGCCGACATTGGCGAGAATAAACAGGGCGATGGCGTAGCCCCATTGTCCCTGCGCGATCCAGAACAGCGCGGCGGTCATGCCGATTCCCGATAGTGATGAAATGACCAGTAGACGTTTTTTCAGGCTGCCCTGATCGGCAATGGCGCCCAGGGTCGGGGCCAGCAGGACGATCAGCAGGCTGGCGATGGAGTTGGCCAGTCCCAACCAGAAGGTGATCTGGCGGCTGGGTTCGCCCGCCGCCCAGTAGTCCCTGAAAAAGAGAGGGTAGAATCCGGCCAGCACCACGACCGCGAAAGCGGAGTTGGCCCAGTCGTAAAACGCCCAGGCGAGGATGGGGCGGGATTTGATCAGCCTTTTCAATGCTCGGCGAGAGCGGCTTTCCCGGATTCCGTCATCTGCTCATAGAGCTCGATGTATTCGCGGGCGCTGTGTTCCCAGCTGAAGTCCCGACGCATGCCGGCGAGCTGCAGGTTTCTCCAAGCCTTGGGAGCGGAGTGGATGCTCAGCGCGGTTTGCACGGCGCGGTTGATGCCGCCGGCATCCATCTTGTCGATGAAAAAGCCGGTGGCCTTGCCGGTTTTCAGCGTTTGCTTGGTGGTTTCGGTGACGGTGTCGGCGAGGCCGCCGGTGTGGCTCACGATGGGAGGCGTTCCATACGCCAGGCTGTACATTTGGTTGAGGCCGCACGGTTCGAAGCGGGATGGCATCAGGAAAGCATCGGCTCCGGCCTCGATAAGGTGAGCGATTTTTTCGTTGTAGCCGATGTAGCAGGCGAATTTTTCCGGCCAGGTTCCGGCGGCCTTGCGCAAGGCTCCTTCGAGCAGACTATCGCCGCTGCCGGCGAGCACAAGCTGAATGGGGAGTTTCATCAGCAACGGCAATGCGTCGATAATCAGGTCCACCCCTTTTTGTTCGACGATGCGCCCAACGTTGCCAATCAGAAATGCGCCCGGATCAGGGGGGAGTCCGAATTCTTTTTGCAGTGCGGCCTTGTTGATGGCCTTGTCATCCAGCGTGGCGGAGGAGTAATTTTGCGGGATATAGCGATCGGTCGCCGGATTCCATTCGTCCAGATCGACGCCATTGAGAATGCCGGACAGATCGCGCTTGCGGTGATTCAGCAGTCCGGTCAGTCCATAACCGAATGCGTCGTCAAGAATTTCCCGCGCGTAGGTCGGGCTGACGGTGTTCAACCGGTCGGCGAAGACCAGGCCGCCCTTGATGAACGATAGCTGTCCGTGGAACACCAGTCCGTCCAGCGGCGACCAGAGTTCACCGGGAAGGTGCAGTGTTTCCAGGCAGCTGGCGGGAAAAATGCCCTGGTAGGCCAGGTTGTGAATGGTGAACAGGGTGGCCGGACGTTCTGGTTCGACCGACAGGTAGGCCGGAACCAGTCCGGTCTGCCAGTCGTTGCAATGGACGATGTCGAAATGTTCCTTCGCGCCGCTGTGGCCGATGGCGAGTTTCGCCAGCGCTTGCGAAAATGCGCCGAACCGGATGGAGTTGTCGCGCCAGGGTTCGCCGGATTCATCGACATAGGGTGGCCCCGGGCGTTCCGAGAAGGTGGGGTGGTCGATCAGCCACAGGCGCGGACCGCTGCTTTCCAGCGTCGTTTCGCGCAGCAGGGCGTAGCCGTGCGAGGTGGAGACCCAGCCAACGACCGGGGCGTCGACCTTTTCGAGCACGCTCCGGTAGGCGGGCAGGGCCAGCGTGACTTCCGCGCCGAGCTGTTGCAGCGCCAGCGGCAGATGACCGGCGACGTCGCCCAGGCCGCCGGTTTTGACAAGGGGGAAGGCTTCGCTGGTGGCAAACAGTATTTTCATTGTTGTTCGGTGACGGGTTTGAGGATGATGCCGCCCAGTGGGGGCAGGGTGAGCGACAGGGACTGCTGTTGATTCATCCACGGTTGATCTTCGGTGCGCAACGTGCCGAGATTGCCGGCGTTGCTGCCGCCGTAGTATTCGGAATCGGAATTGAAGATTTCCTGCCAGGCGCCGGCGACGGGCGCGCCGATGCGATAGTGGCTGCGAACCACCGGGGTGAAATTGAGCGCGACGACGACGCGATGTTCTCCCTGCAGCCTCTGGAACACGATGACCGACTGGGCGGAGTCGTGGCAATCGATCCATTCGAAACCCTGCGCCTCGAAATCCAGGCCGTGCAACGCGGGCTGACGCGAATAGATTGTGTTGAGATCGGCGATCAGTCTTTGCACGCCGGCGTGTTCATCATGGTCGAGGTAGGACCAGGCCAGGGATTGCGAATGATTCCATTCCTCGAATGGCGCCAGTTCGTTGCCCATGAAATTGAGTTTCTTGCCGGGGTAGCTGTACTGGAAGGTGAACAGCAGCCGCAGGTTGGCGAATTTTTGCCAGCGATCGCCGGGCATTTTATTGATCAGAGAGCCCTTGCCGTGAACCACTTCGTCATGGGAAAACGGCAGCACGAAATTTTCGCTGAAGCAGTACAGCATGCCAAAGGTCAGCTTGTCGTGATGGTAGTGACGGTAGACGGGATCCTTTGAAAAATATTCCAGTGTGTCGTGCATCCAGCCCATGTTCCATTTCATGGAAAAGCCGAGTCCGCCGAGCCAGGTGGGGCGAGAGACCCGCGGCCAGGAGGTGGACTCTTCGGCGATCATCAGCACGTTGGGATGGTGTGTGCCGATGGCGGCGTTGAGGTGACGGATGAATTCGATGGCTTCGAGGTTCTCGTTGCCGCCGTGGATATTGGGTATCCAGTCGCCGGGTTCGCGGGAGTAGTCGAGGTAGAGCATGGAGGCGACCGCGTCGACGCGAATGCCGTCGATATGGAATTCCTCGATCCAGTACATGGCGCTGGAAATCAGGAAGTTGCGCACCTCGTTGCGTCCGTAGTCGAAGATCTTGGTGCCCCAGTCGCGGTGCTCTCCCCGGCGCGGGTCGGCATGCTCGTAGAGCGGCGCGCCGTCGAAATTGGAAAGCGCCCAGTCGTCTTTCGGAAAGTGGGCGGGCACCCAGTCGAGGATGACGCCGATGCCGTGCCGATGCAGATAGTCGACGAAGAACCGGAAGTCGTCCGGTTCGCCGAAGCGCGAGGTCGGCGCGTAGTAGCCGGTGACCTGGTAGCCCCAGGATTCATCCAGTGGATGTTCAGTCACCGGCAGCAGTTCGATATGCGTGAATCCAAGGGGCTTGAGGTAATCGACCAGTTGTTTGGCCAGGTCGCGATAGTTCAGGAATTGATTGGCGGGGTCGCGTCGCCAGGAGCCGAGATGCAATTCGTAGATCGAGACGGGCGCATGTTGCCAGTCGAAATGTTGTCGCTCTTCCAGCCAGTCGTGATCGCGCCATTCGAAAGGAGTGTCCGACATGATCAGCGAGGCGGTTCGGGGGCGAAGCTCGAAACGTTGTCCGTAGGGATCGGTCTTTTCGACGACAACGCCGCTGTCGCGATTGCGCAGTTCGAACTTGTAGGCGGCGCCGGGTTCGATCTCGGGAATGAACAGTTCCCAGATGCCGCTGCCGCCGCGATTGCGCATCGGGTGGCGCAGGCCGTCCCACTGGTTGAAATCGCCGATGACGCTGACGCGCTCGGCGTGCGGCGCCCAGGTGGCGAACAGGACGCCGGGAACGCCATCGACAACCCGCCGGTGAGCGCCCAGGTAGCGATAGGCGTGCAGGTGCTTGCCTTCGCTGAACAGGTGGAGGTCGAACTCGGGGATCTGGGCTTCGAAGCTGTAAGGGTCGTGGAACTCGAAGCGGTGGCCGGTCTTGTCCAGCGCTTGCAGACGGTAATGGCGCGGCAGCGCGCCGTTGGGGACGGTCAGCACGAACAGGTCGGAGCCTTCGATGCGCTCCGCCGACCGGCCTTCGATCGACAAGGTCTCGATATGCGGCCCAAAGACGGTGATCGTTTCCTGTCCGTCGTCCGCCGGATGCCGTCCGAGGACGGTGAAAGGGTCATGCAGGCGACCGCTGGTCAGCCGTTGCAGGTCGTACGTGAGAGCGGGGTTTGCCAAGAGTCGAGTCCGGTTGGTAATGTCGCCGACAGAGTTTTTTGAGAGCCCAGATTCTTTCATTGATCTCGGTCAAGATCAAAAATAATGATTCGGGTACTATACCCGCCACAGACAGGAGTTTTGCGTTCGTCACAGGCAGTTCTCGTTCGCGTGGCTGTGATGGAAATGCTTGTCAGGACAAGTGGATTTGATGGCGCGTTTTCACCTGAACGACACGCAAGGGTCACGCCTCCTTGAAGAATGCGGGATTACTGTGACGGGTATCCGCCCGCTACCGGCCACTGGATTATCTTGAGACTAGCCTGATGTTACATCATCCCACTCCCCGCTTTGTCAGTCGGCTCACCAAGAAAACGCTGGCGCTGGTGCTGGCCGGTGGTCGGGGGTCGCGGCTCAAGGAGTTGACCATGTGGCGCGCCAAGCCGGCGGTGCCGTTCGGCGGCAAGTTTCGCATCATCGATTTCGTTCTCTCCAACTGCATCAACTCGGGCGTGCGTCGCGTCGGGGTGATCACCCAGTACAAGGCGCACTCGCTGATCAAGCACATCCAGAACGGCTGGGGTTTCCTGCGGGGGGAGTTTGGGGAGTTCATCGACCTGATGCCGGCGCAGCAGCGGATCCAGTCCTCGTGGTACCAGGGGACGGCTGACGCGATCTTCCAGAACCTCGATATCATCCGCGAATCGCGCGCCGAGTACATCCTGGTGCTGGCGGGGGATCATGTCTACAAGATGGACTATGGGCCAATGCTGGCCGAGCATGTGGACAAGGAGGCGGATCTGACCATCGGCTGTTTCGAGATTCCGATCGAGGCGGCGACCGAGTTCGGCGTCATGAGCATCAACGAGGACGGTCGGATCATCGATTTCAACGAGAAACCGGACGAGCCGGAGCCGATTCCGGGGAATCCCGAGATGTCGCTGGTGTCGATGGGGTTCTACGTCTTTTCCGCGGATTTCCTGTATGAGCAGGTCATCAAGGATCAGAGCGATCCGTTTTCCGATCACGATTTCGGCAAGAACATCATTCCCAAGGCGGTCAAGGAGGCCAGGACATTCGCCTATTCGTCGATGGATCCGAAAACCGGCAAGCAGAGCTACTGGCGCGACGTGGGGACGATCGATTCGTTCTGGGAGGCCAACCTGGAGTTGATCGGCGTCAGGCCGGAACTGAACCTGTACGACGAGGAGTGGCCGATCTGGACTTACCAGACACAGGCGCCGCCAGCCAAGTTCGTGTTCAACGACGCGGATTGTCGGGGCGAGGCGGTGGATTCGATGGTTTCCGGCGGCTGCATCATTTCCGGCGCGCTGGTCGAGCACTCGCTGCTGTTTTCCAATGTGCGCGTCGAAGTGGGCAGCGAGGTGGTCAATTCCGTGGTGCTGCCGGATGTCAGCATCGGCAAGAATTGCCGAATCCATAACGCTATTCTCGATCGGGGCTGCGTGGTTCCAGACGGCACGGAAATTGGTTATGACATTCCCAGCGACAAGAAAAAATATCGCGTATCGCCCAAGGGAATCGTTCTGGCGACGCCGGAAAACTTTGGCGTCGGCTTGCATCGGGTGTTGTAGTTCTGCTATAGCTCCATCCCCTGAATTCCCGGATCAGACAGCGTTATGACCGCAATCAATGTCGTGCTCATGTGGCACATGCATCAACCGGAATATCGCGATCTGGCGAGCGGGGAATTCCGTTTGCCGTGGACCTATCTGCACGCGATCAAGGACTATTCCGACATGGCGGCGCACCTGGAGCGATACGATGGCGCGCGCGCGGTGGTGAATTTCGCGCCGGTGCTGCTGGAGCAACTGGAAATCTACGGGCGCGGCATTCGCGAGAGTCTCGACAGCGGCGCGGCCATTCCCGACCGCCTGCTCAACTGCCTAGTGTCCGATGAGTGTTTTCTCTCCGATCCCGAAAACCGGTTGTGGCTGATTCGATCCTGCCTCAAGGCCAACGAGCATCGGCTGATCAAGCGTTACCCGGTCTACGACGAACTGGCGCATATCGCCGGCCAGTTATCCTCGAAGGATTCCGTCAATTACCTCTACCGGCAATATTTCATCGACCTGGTGATGTGGTATCACCTGGCTTGGATGGGGGAAACCATCAAGCGCGAGAACGCGGTGGTGCGGCGCTTGATAGACAAGGGGCGACAGTTTTCCGAGCAGGATCGGCGCGATTTGCTGACCGTTATTGGCGATATCGTCAATGATATCGCGCCCCGCTATCGCAGGCTGGCCGACGCGGGCAAGGTGGAGCTGTCGATGTCGCCCTATGCGCACCCGATGCTGCCGTTGCTGATCGATTTTCATTCGGCGCGGGAGGCCTTGCCGGAATCGCCATTGCCGGAATCGTCGGGGTATCCGGAAGGCGAGGCGCGCTGTCACTGGCATATCGAGGAAGGCCTGCGCGTTTTCGAACGAAGCTTTGGGCGGCGTCCTGTCGGGTGCTGGCCCTCCGAAGGCGGCGTTTCGGACGCGGCAATGAAGATGCTGAGTCAGCACGGTTTCCAGTGGGCCGCGACGGGCGAGAATGTGCTCAACCATTCGCTGCCGGCCGAGGCGGGCAACGAGAACACCCGGCATCGCGCGTTTCGCGTGGATGGCAGCGACACCCGGCTGTTCTTCCGCGACGACGGACTGTCCGATCTGATTGGCTTTACCTATTCGGGCTGGCACGCCGATGACGCGGTGGGGGATCTGATCCACCATATTCACACTATTCGCGGCCAGTGCCAGAACCCCGGGCAGCACGTGGTTTCGATCATTCTCGATGGCGAAAACGCCTGGGAATACTATCCCGAGAATGGCTATTACTTCCTCGACGGGTTGTATCGGCGGCTGGCCGAGGATGAGCAGATCAGGCTGACCACTTTTGAGCAATGCGTCAAGTGCTGCAAGACGCCGACGCAGTTGAACCATGTGGTGGCCGGCAGTTGGGTCTACGGGAATTTCTCCACCTGGATCGGCGACGCCGACAAGAATCGCGCCTGGGACTTGTTGTGCCAGGCGAAAACGGCTGTCGACGCGGTGCTGGCCGGCGAGTTGCCGGACGAGCGTCGGCGCAAGATTATCGAGCAGCTCGCGGTTTGCGAAGGCTCGGACTGGTTCTGGTGGTTTGGCGACTACAATCCTTCGACCTCGGTCCGGGACTTCGACGAGTTGTTCCGGTTGAATCTCGGCAATCTTTATCGGCTGGCGGGGCTGACGCCGCCGGATGCCTTGTCCCGGCCCGTGAGCGCGGGATCCTCGGATTCCACGGTGGAGGCCGGGGGCGCCATGAGGCGAGGGGGGTGAGACAGTTTTCCGTCGGAGCGGGCCCGGCAGAGGCGCGCCCCGGTCTTTCTGGCGTTGCCGCGGAGGCGCGAGTCCGTTGACAGAGAACAGGATGGATGGAGTCACCAGTCGCCGCCGCGCCGGGGTGTTGCTGCATCTGACATCGTTGCCCGCGCCGCATGGCGGTGGCGGGCGCATGAGCGAAGACGCCTGGCGGTTTGTCGATTGGCTGGCGGAGACTGGCTTTTCGGTGTGGCAGATCCTGCCGCTGGGGCCGACCCACGAGGATCGTTCGCCCTATCTGAGCCTGTCCGCGTTCGCGGGCAATCCCGAGATGATTTCCCTGTCGCGGATGCTCGCGGATCAGGCGCTGGCGGATACCTGGCTGGGCGAACTGCTGCGCCGCCCCGGCATGGAGGACATGGAGACCCTGCGCCGGGCGCTGCGGGAAAACGGCGGTGGAGGCGATCTGAAGCAGTTGCCGGACAGCGAGGCTTTCTTCGACCGCAACCGGGCCTGGCTGGCCGACTATGTTGCGTTCATGACATTGCGCCATGCCCAGGGGGACATTGCCTGGTGGCATTGGCCGGAAGGGTTGCGCCACCGCCGGCGCGATGCGATCGAACCGGTCATGGCGGCCAATCAGGCGGTCAGCCGCGCCTTGCTGGTGGAGCAGTATCTGTTCGACCGGCAGTGGTTCAGCCTCAAGGCCTACGCCAACGACAAGGGGATCGCGCTGTTTGGCGACATCCCGCTGTACGTGGCCCAGGACAGCGTCGATGTCTGGGCCAACCAGGCTTACTTCGCGCTGGATGACGAGGGTCAGCCGGTCGAGATGGCGGGGGTGCCCCCCGATATGTTCAGCGAGGAGGGACAGGTCTGGGGCAACCCGGTGTTCAACTGGGAACGGCTCAGGGAGAATCATTTCGACTGGTGGATTGCGCGGATCGAGCGCCAGCTGGCGCTGGTCGATCTGGTGCGGATCGACCATTTTCGCGGTTTGCAGGCGTATTGGTCGATTCCGGCGGGGGAGAAGACGGCGGTCAATGGGCGCTGGGTCGAAGCGCCGGGGCGGGAGTTGCTGGCGGCGGTGCAGGGCGCGCTCGGACGCCTGCCGGTGGTGGCCGAGGATCTGGGCTACATAACGGCGGAGGTGGATCGCCTGCGCGAGGATTTTGGCATTCCGTGCATGCGGGTGCTTCAATTCGGCTTCGATGGCAGTCCCGAGAATCCGCACTGGATTCCGAACGTGGGCGCGAATACCGTCTACTACACCGGCACCCATGATAATGATACGGTTATCAGCTGGTTCGAGAGTCTGGCGCCGGACGCCCAGGCGTGGATCCGGTCGATGCTCGGGATCGGGCAGGAGGATTCGATTCTGGACGCGATGGTCGACGGCGTGCTGGAATCGGCCGCCGGCCTGGCCATGCTGCCAATGCAGGATATACTCGGATTGGGAGCGGGCAACCGGATGAATCTGCCGGGCACGATCGAAGGCAACTGGCGCTGGCGTTTCCAGTGGGAACAGCTCGGCGACGCGATCGGCGCGGCGTATCGCCGGCGGCTGGTGCGGGCGGGGCGAATCGAGGATGAACAACGATACTGACCATGGCTGAATACAAAGCAACCAATATCTGCCCGTTGCCACAGGTGGCGGAGCTGCCTTCCGACGCGAAAACCCTGAGCGAGGATTTCGACCGGTATCTGACCCGGCACCTTGGCCGGTTCTATGGCTGCACTCCGTACTATCTCTACGAGGCGCTTTCGCTGACGATCCGCGACCGGGTGATGACCGACTGGCGCGCGACCTGGATCGAGTACAAGAAAAAAGGCGTGCGGCGAGGCTATTACCTGTCGCTGGAGTTCCTCATTGGCCGGGCGCTGGGCAATCACCTGCTCAACCTGGAGCTGGAGGAGAATGTCGACGAAGCGATCAGGATGCGTTCGCTGGAGCTGCAATCGCTGATCGAGGAGGAGCCGGACGCCGGGTTGGGCAATGGCGGACTGGGCCGACTGGCGGCCTGCTTCATGGACAGTTGCGCCACCTTGCAGTTGCCGGTCATGGGGTATGGCATTCGTTACGAATACGGCATGTTCCGGCAGAAGATCGAAAACGGCTACCAGGTCGAGGAGCCGGATCACTGGCTATGGGCGGGCAATCCCTGGGAGCTGGAGCGTCCGGAATACACCCGCACGGTCAAGTTTGGCGGGCGCACGGAACGGTACAACGATGTCGACAACCGGGTGCGCATCCGCTGGGTCGATACCGACGACGTGCTGGCGGTGCCTTACGATGTGCCGATCACCGGTTATCACAATCACACGGTCAACACGTTGCGGCTGTGGCGTTCCTTCGCCACCGACGAATTCAATCTCAAGGAATTCAACGCCGGCAGCTATCCCGAGTCGGTCGCCGCCAAGAACGAGGCGGAGCACATCTCCATGGTGCTCTACCCCAACGACAGCAGCGAGAATGGCAAGGAACTGCGCCTGAAACAGCAGTATTTTCTCGCTTCCGCCAGCCTGCAGGACGTGGTGCGTCAGTGGGAGCAGCTCGAAGGCAATGATTACAGCCGGTTCGCCGAGCAGAATGTCTTTCAGATGAATGATACGCATCCGACGATCTCGGTGGCCGAACTGATGCGGATCCTGATGGACGAAAAGGGG
>DRPO01000048.1 GCA_011330835.1 Gammaproteobacteria bacterium
GAAAGGGCGCCCCCGTCGCCCGCTTTTTCCCGCCTCGCCAGCGCGCCTTTGTCGGTCGGCTTGTACGCGCATCCCTGCGCGGACAAGCCTCAATCAGCCATCCCTGGCTGATTGCCCGAGTCGGCGCGCTGTCGAGACGGGGCGGGCGAAGGGGGAGGAAAAGCCTTACGGCTCGTCGGGCTGCGCCCGACATCGCGCCCTGGCTGGGTTCTCCAAGATCCTGTGCTTGATTTTATGTGCTTGCCCTGGCCTGGATCCCGGCGTTCGCCGGGATGACGTCCGCGATCCTGGCCCCGTCCGCGACCCTGGCCCCGTCCGCGAGGTTGGCCCCGACAGAGATGTCCTGGTCGTTTCGCCAGCAAGGATGCCCGCGCTCTGGAGAGCGTCGGCTCCCCTCATCCGCAGCAAAAATCCAGCGCGGGGCCTGTCCCCGGGCGGGCGTCAACCCGCTCGCCCGCCTTGCAGCGCGTCCTGATATTCCTTGAGTTTCGCCCATTGACCGCTGTCCGCCAGTTCCGCCTGGACGGGCCAGCTTTTCGGATCCGCAAGCCTGAAAGACGGGCCGGCGGCGTCGAGAATCTTCTGGAGATCGCCGACATCCGCTTCAGACAGTTTCTTCCAGGTGTCGATGCCCGCGTCTTTCAACAGCTTCTCGATTTTCGGGCCGATGCCTTCGACGATTTTCAGGTCATCCCGGCGATATTTGCCAAACCCGCCTTTCTGGCCCGCATTGATCATGTTTTCCAGCTTGGATACGCCGTCCTTTTTCTGGTAGGCAATCAATTCATCCGCCTTGCCCTCGGCCGCCAAACGCGCCTGCGCGATCCAGCTTTCGGGATTGATGATGCGATACTTGTCGCCGTATTGATCCAGGATGCCGCGCAAATCGGACTCGGAATGAGAGGCCAGTTCCGACCAGGTCGCAATGCCATTCTCATGCAGAATGGACTCCATCTTGGGACCGATGCCCTCGATGATCTGGAGATTGTCCGCCTGGATATCGCCGATATCCGCATCAATTTCGGACGACGTCTCCGCGGTCGCGCCTTCCCTCTTGGACGCCGCCAACGCGCTCGCTCCCGGCGATTCGATCTCGATGGTATCCGATCCGGATGACTCCGGGGCGGACGCCTCCGACGCGCCACCGCGCTGAAACGCCACATCGCTGGACGCCTCGGCGTCGTCATCCGATTTCAGAGAGCGCCGGGCGATCTCCGCGCCTCCCGCGACCGTGGCGGCGGCAGTCGCCGAATGAGCGTATCGGCTGGCGTCATCGGCGCGTGTGGACGTGGGCGCGGCGGGACATATCAGGCTTTTTATCAGACGACCGATCAACCATCCGACAAAAAACGCCAGCAACAACAGGAACAAGGTTTGAAGCACAAAAACATTCATGAGCGATTACCTCGACGCGCCGGAGACAGCAGACCCAGAACCAGCCCCAGAATGAAGGCCAGCGCCAACCAGAAAAACAACTTGGAGAACAAATACGCCATGAGGAATCACTCCGCCTGAGTTTGTTGGATTGTGAAAGTAATTCTGCGGTTCCGCGCCATGCCTTCCTCGGTATCGTTCGAGGCCACAGGCTCGGACTCGCCCTTGCCGACACTCCGGATCAATGCCGCATCGACGCCCGCGCCGACCAGATAATCCTTCACCGCATCGGCTCGCCGTTGGCTCAACGCCTGGTTGTACGCATCGTCTCCGCGACTGTCGGTATGGCCCGCGATCACCAACGCGCCGTTTTTCAGGGCGTCGCCGCAAGCCTTCAACGCCGCCGCCATCCTGTCGAGCAACGCCTGACTCTCCGGTCGCAATTCGGCGCGGTTGTAGGCGAAGAGAATCTTGTGATCCTTCATGACGCCGTCCAGCTTGTCCTGGCACAACTTGACCGGATCGGCGGTCCGCGACGACGGGGCCGCGTCCCCGGACGACGGAGCCTCGGACTCCGCCGACGCAGCCTCCCGAGCGGCGGAAGAAGCAACCGCTTCCGCTGGCGAAGCCTCCTCTTCGGATGATGAAGCCTCCCCTGGCGGGGCCTCCTCTCCGGACGATGAAGCCGCGGTCTCCGCTGGTGTTTGTTCTTCCACTTCGGCGATCGCCGGTTCAGGTTCGGGAGGCGCGGCCACGGCGATATCCGCCTGAAACGCCTCGCCCAGCAAATCTCTCGCGCCGCCCATCAGCGACTGGCGCTGCTCTTCCGACGCGGCCTCCCCCGTCAGCGTGCTTCCAGAGTCCGAAAGCATCAGATTGGCCGCGTTCATCCCGGCCATTCCCGGCATCATGCCGACCGCCGCCGAAATCCAGGCCGCCTCGCCCACCTGATCGCTGACCGTCAGGCGGTTATCCACCTTGCCCTCGCCCCAGGCGCTGTTCGCCGCGCTGACGACCTGATCCACCGCCGCCCGCGACGCCAGCCGACCTTGCAGAACCACCCGGTCCTGCTGGTATTCGATCATCAACGAGGGTGAAGCCAGCGGCGTCGCGATATCGACTTGCGACTCGACGATCCGGACGCCCGCCACATGGCGCGCCAGACCGATAGCGCGATCGCGCTCCCGCTCCGATGGCGCGACGCCGGTCAGCAAGACATCGCGCCCCCGCCGGGCGAGATCGACTTTCGCCCAGTCGATACCGGCCGAACTCAGGGCGCGGGCGGCGCGCCCCTGCAAATCGGATTCAATGACGCCTTCGCGGGCATTGAGCATCAAGATATAGAGCAACGCGAGGCCCAGTAACGCGAGAAGCCACCACAAACCTCTCGGAAGGCCCCGGCAGACAAGGGATTGGTTATCGGACATAAAAAATACCTGTTGAATGTTATTGCGAATAATGGCGCCGGACCCGAGTCCGGAGACCCGACCCGATCGCGAACCTGCCGGCTCGACAGAAAGCAGATGTATTGCTGAAACCAGGAACTCGTCGTCCAGCATCAGTTGGACCCCGGTTTGCCGGAAGAATTCCGGCTTGCCCGTCCCGGGCGGGATTGGTACGCAAAGCTTCAGTTCACGCTGTAACCTGTACGGAATCTCGCATACAGTGAGCTGCCTTGCGTGGCGAAGCAGGGAAAATTCGCTGCCATTCAACGCCATCAGGCGCGCAAGCGCAGGCGCAGTGGATGTGAAATTCCATCCATAGCGGCTATAAGCATAGGAAACAAACAGAGTTTCTGCACAAATCGGGAAAATATTTTCAAATTTTCACAATTTCGGGGCTTTGGTGGGCCGATACCTCTTGTGACAAAAAAATATCAATTTACCTCTCGTGTCCAAAGCCCCCACCCAGCTTGCGGGGGAGGCTACGGTGGGCGTTCCACTTCGTCGCCGAACCCCGCCCGCCATTCCCGCCCACCCC
>DRPO01000049.1 GCA_011330835.1 Gammaproteobacteria bacterium
GATTGCCGTTGGCGCCGTGGAGCCGGTGGCGGACCTCGTCGCAAAGGCCGTTGCCGTGTTGGTCGTGGCTGTGGGTGGCGAGTGTCCAGCCTTGGCCGGGGGTTTGGCGCAGGCTGAGGCTGTGGCCTTGCGTGGTGATGGCTTCGGCGGCGAGCAGGCAGCCCCAGTCGGGTTCCGGGTTGGGCGGGCCGTCGGTGAAGTATTGCTGGTGGGACTGGAACTGGAGCCAGCCTTGTCGGGGTTTGGCGTTTTGGAGGGCGGCCCAGTTTTTGTCGGGGTTGGTGAGCGTTAGCGCGCTTTCCTGTTTTGGGGCGCCTTGACTCATCCGGGGCAGTTTCGCGCTTTTGCGGAATTGTTGGTAGGCGTTGAGTGTTTCCATCAGGCGGCCTCCTTTTCGGTGTTGTTGGTTTGGTTGAGCCAGTCGGCCAGCGGGCCGGTGAGTTGGCCGGTGAAAAAGCCGTTGCCGACGCTGGTTTTGGAGCCGATGGCGAGGCGGCCCTGGCAGAGGTCGTCGAGGGCGTCGGCAAATGCCTGGCGGACTTCGGGGGCGGTGTTGTCGAGGGCGCTTTTTTTCAGGGCGATGGGGATCGTCAGTTGGCCGCCGAGCAGGCTTTCTTCGTCGAAGAGCATGCGGTTGCGGACGCCGCCGGTGAAGCGGTCGATGGCGTTGTGCATGAGGTGGATGACCTGGGTCTTGTCGAGCGTAATGCTGATGTCGTCGAGGATGAGCGCGCCGGCGCGTCCGGTTTCGATGCCGTCGCTACTGTCCTTGATCCAGCCGAGCAGGGGGTGGAGCGCTTCGGGGCGTTGGTTGTCGAGCGTGGCGGCTTCGGTGTTCCACAGGCCCGCGTGGCGGCGGTAGTGGAAGGCGATGCGGTGGGCGAGCGCGCCCTTGATCGACGAGGCGGGGACGAGGGGCATTTTCAGTTGCCGCTGGCCTTTGCCATTTTTCCAGACGATGCATTCTTCGGTTTTTGGCAACAGGTCGGCGGGTTTGTCGCCGTTGTCGCCGCGCAGGGTTTCGGTTCCCTGGCCGATGCGCCAAGGGCCCTGGGCGGTGAGATTGAGTTGGCCGCTGAGCCAGTCGCTGGCGCTGGGCGGGGCGATGTCCGTTTTTTCCAGTGTTTGGGTGTCGGCGAGCCCGCGCCCGAGTTGGGTGTATTGTTGGCGTTGCTCGGGCTTACCGAGGTCGAAGCAGCCCTGATGCAGTTCGATGAGCCGCATTTTGCCAAGACCGGCGCGGGTGTTGCCGCCGAGGCGGAAGGCGGGGTGGCGGAGCAGTCTGAGCAGGGCGTCCCAGTCGGCCTGGCCGGCTTCGGGGGAGTCGGCCCAGAGCTTGAGTTCGGCGGCGAAGCGGTGGCCGGCGGGGAGAATGGCGCGGTCGAACTTGGCCTTGTCGGCGGCGGCGCCGCGATGGGTGAGGCGGACGCGATCACGGTAAACGGGGGTGTCCTGCTGGTCTAGCACGGCCTTGTAGAGGTCGTCTTCGAGACGCTGGGGGTCGGTGATGAGCCCTTCCGCCGGTTGGCCGTCGCTGTCGAGCAGGGCGCCCCAGGAGACCTGGAGCCGGGAGGCTTCGCCCTTTTTGCCTTGCTGGTAGCCGAAGAGGTCGTTGGCGGCGCTTTCGTCGTCGCCGTGGGTTTCGATCCACAGGTGGCGAAGGACGCCGGCGAGGCTGGAGCCGGGCAGCGCGGGCAGGCCATTGGCGTCGCGCACCAGGGCGGTGTCGAAGACGCCATCGGGGTTGCCGGTGCTGATGGAGAGGGCGGTGGCGGCTTCCAGCGTGAAGCGGGCGATGAAGAGGGTGCTGTAGTCGAGTCGGTTCATGGTCAGGCTCCTCGGGTTTCGATGGCGTCGGCGATGCGGTCGGCCAGTGAGCGGATGAACAGGGCGTAGGCGCGGTTTTTGTGGGTGTCTGGGATCTCGCTGGTGATTATCTCGAAGGCGAGTATTTTCTTGAGCCAATCGGCCAGCTTTTGCGGCGCGTGATCCATTTTTTCCGCAGGGATTTCGATGTCCCAGCCTTCGCCTTTGGGCTTGATGCGGGCCTTGTCGCCGCTGAACAGGCTGTCGAAGATGGCCTTGCCGGTCTGGTTGCGGGCGATGTTGCCGACTTCGGCCCATTGCGCGCGCGAGGGGCCGTAGGCCAGATCCTCGGTGACGCCGTTGAATCGACGGGAGGCGTCGATGGCTTTCTTGTACATGTCGAGATGCTGCCGAACGAGCGTTTCGACGGTCTCGCGCCAGTCGATGTCGGCGCGGCTTTCCAGCCACTGGATCAACGGGTCGTTGACGGGTTTTTCCACTTCCTTTTCCGGTGCGGATTCCGAGGCGGACGACACCGGTTTGTCGAATTGGGGGCGCTCCGTGGCCAGTAGCGGCGGGTTGACCCAGAGGCGGCCCAGTCCGGCCTCGCGGTGCAGGCCTGCGCCGTGGTCGTGCAGACGTTGCAGGGCGTCGGGATCGTTGGGTGTTCCGGTCAGGGTGATGACGCCGCCCGCTTGCACGACTAGCCGTTCACTGTCGTAACCCTGGCGGGCTGCGTTCCAGGGAGAGTAGCGGCGGGTGCGCAGAAAGGTGCGCGACCAGTCGATCTCGCAGCCTTGCAGGCCGAAATCTTCCGGCGCCGGTTCGGCTTTCGGCTGGCCGAATGTGTCCGCCAGCGCGAGATCGGCGAGCAGCCAGAGGGTGATGTCGCCGTCGCTCTCGCCGGGTGTGGGCGGGGCGTGGTCGATCGGGGTGACACGGCAGCGGCCATATTCGGCGGAGCGGGAGCGGCCCAGCAGTTGCTCGCTGTTCAGTGCGTCGAGGATGTCGTCGAACCGGGTCTGGTCGATGTCATCGTCGGCTTCGACGAAGGCGATGAAACGCTGGCCGCGCAGCAGGGCATCGTAGCCGAACAGTTGGGCTTCTTCGGCGCGGCCGGTTTCGGGATTGATGGCGGTCTTGAGCCGCAGTTCATGATCCGGCTCGGTGTGGCGCCCATCGGCGTGGATGTAGCCGCCGCGCAGTTGTTTGAACTGGCGTTTTTCATCGCCGCTGTCGTGGAGTCGGTTGATGATGTTGCCGGCGATGAGCCGGGTGGCGCCTTGATCCTTTTCCTTGTGGTCGGTCTGCTTTTCGTAATGCCAGCAAAGCGGCGTCGGCCAGCCGGGCGCATGGCCGTCCCAGGGGGTGGCGTCGGAGAAGCGCAGTTTGCCGCTGTGGAAGAGGGTGTAGGCGTCGCGCCGGTCGAGCGCGTCGTAGCGACGGCCGGCGGCGGTGCCGAGCAGGGCGGCGCCGGGGATGCGGTCCAGCGATGCGTGGCCGCCTTCGGTGGCGGCGCTGGCGCTGAAGACGCAGTCTTCGAGCAGTTCGATGCACAGGGCCTGGCGTTTCATGGCTGTACTTTCTCCAGTGTGAGTTCGGCGCGTCCGATGCCGCGGCTGCGGTGGGCGCCGACGGCGTCGATCAGGGGCAGGATCTCGCGGATGCGTTCGTCCCAGTTGTCGGGCGGGGTTTGGCCGGGGATGGGTTCGATGGTGGCTTGCAGCTTGACGGGGATGGCGACTTCGATGCCGCGCAGGCAGTTGTCGAGCGCGGTTCCGCTTTCGTGCTTGACGGCGGTGGCGTAGAGGCCGGCGTAGAGCGCGGGGCGCAGTTTTTTGCCCTTTGTGCTGGCCAGCCAGCGCCGTTGCGCCT
Organism: Gammaproteobacteria bacterium; assembly: GCA_011330835.1. GTDB lineage: Bacteria > Pseudomonadota > Gammaproteobacteria > UWMA-0217 > UWMA-0217 > HyVt-560. Next base: position 3,682 of record DRPO01000049.1, read on the forward strand.
CGGGGAGTATGCCGTCGGAGATGCGCAGGCAGCCGCGTGTGGAGGTGGTGTCGTCGGTTGCACTGCGACCGAAAAGGGTGTCGGCCAGCCCGTCGAAATGTTCCCAGCCCCACTTTCCGGCGCGGGCGACGGCGTCGCGCAGCAGGCCCTTGAGGTGGCGTCCGGGGAGCACCGGCAATCCGTTGGGGTCGCGTTGCACGACGGCGTCATAGACGCTGCCGGCATCGCGTCCGCCGCCGGCATGCCAGTAGCTTTTCAGGTCGATGGTCAGTTGTGCTTTCATGCGGCTTTTTCCTTTTGAGTGTGGGTGGTGGAGCGGATGCGCGTCAGGCTGAGCAGGGCCAGCGCATCGCCCAGTGGGCCGCGGCGGATGCCGTTGTCGTTGTCGCCGTAGGGCAGCGGTGCGTCTTTGGAAATGCCGGC
>DRPO01000050.1 GCA_011330835.1 Gammaproteobacteria bacterium
ACCCAGCCCCTGATGCTGGCCGCCGGCGTGGCTGTCTGGCGTCTTTGGCAATCGCGGGGCGGCTGCTCGCCGATCGCCATGGCGGGACATAGCCTTGGCGAATACAGCGCGCTGGTGTGTAGCGGCGCTTTGGCCTTTTCGGACGCGGTGGCGCTGGTGGCCGAACGAGGACGCCTGATGCAGTCGGCGGTGCCGGACGGCAGCGGAGCCATGGCGGCGATTCTCGGTCTCGATGACGATAGCGTGCGCGCCGTTTGCGAGGCGGCGGCGCAAGGCGAGGTGGTTGAGCCGGTCAATTTCAACTCGCCGGGGCAGGTGGTCATCGCCGGTTCGGTCCAGGCCGTGGAGCGGGCCTGCGAGGAGGCGAAAGGGGCGGGCGCCAAGCGCGCGCTGAAACTCCCGGTCAGCGTCCCATCGCATTGCAGCCTGATGGCCCCGGCGGCTGGGGAACTGGGTCGGCTGTTGGCGGATACAGCGGTCGCGGTTCCGGAAATCCCGGTTATCCACAATGTCGGCGCACAATCCCTGACCGACGCGGACGCCATTCGCGAAGCGCTGGCGCAACAGCTCCATAGTCCGGTGCGCTGGGTCGAAACGGTGCGGAACATGGCGGGACAGGGTGTGGATCGTCTCATCGAGTTCGGCCCCGGCAAAGTGCTGGCGGGATTGACCCGGCGGATCGACCGGGGGCTTGGCGCGGTCTGTGTCCAGGATCCGGCCAGCCTCGACGCCGCGTTGGCGACCTGTGAAGGAGAATCATCATGACGCTGTCCAATGAACTGGCGCTGGTTACCGGCGCAAGCCGAGGCATCGGCAAGGCCATCGCCAGCGCGCTGGCGGAGCGTGGCGCGTTCGTCGTCGGCACCGCCACCACCGAAAAGGGCGCCGTCGCGATCAGCGACTACCTCGGCGACCGGGGCGCCGGCAAGGTGCTTGACGTAGGCGACACCGCCAGTATCGACGCCCTGCTGAAAGCGGTCACCGAAGAACATGGCGTGATAACCATTCTGGTCAATAACGCCGGCATCACCCGGGACAACCTGCTGATGCGCATGAAAGAGTCCGACTGGGACGATGTCATCAACACCAACCTGCGCTCCGTATTCCGGCTCAGCAAGGCCTGCATGCGCGGCATGATGAAGAAACGCCACGGTCGGATCATCAATATCGGCTCGGTGGTCGGGCTCACCGGCAACCCCGGGCAGGCCAACTACGCCGCCGCCAAGGCGGGCATGATCGGCTTCGCCAAATCCCTGGCGCGGGAGCTGGGCTCGCGCAACATCACCGTCAACACCGTCGCCCCCGGCTTTATCGACACCGACATGACCCGCGCGTTGCCGGATGATCAGCGCGAGGCGCTTCAAAAGGAGATCGCCCTGGGCCGCTTGGGCGATCCGGCGGACATCGCCAACGCCGTGGCTTTTCTGGCCTCGCCCGACGCCGCCTATATCACCGGCGAAACCCTGAACGTCAACGGCGGCATGTACATGCCGTGACGGGAGGTGAATTGCCGGCGCGCGGGCATTTCCACGGATGTGGCAACCGTCACGGCTTTTATCTACAATACGCCCCACTTCGAGGCTGGCGGAGCACCCGCGGCCACGCTCGAAGCTTTCAACCATCACTTACGGAAACTGAATATGAGTAGTGTAGAAGACCGCGTTAGGAAAATTGTTGTTGAGCAACTGGGCGTCAAGGAAGATGATGTCAAGCTGAGCTCTTCCTTCGTCGACGATCTGGGCGCCGATTCGTTGGATACCGTTGAGCTTGTCATGGCGCTGGAAGAGGAGTTCGAGACCGAGATTCCCGACGAGGAAGCCGAGAAGATCACCACTGTTCAACTCGCGGTCGACTATATCAACGCTCACAGCTGAGCGGCGTCTTCCGTAATCCCTGGCTCCAGGCCGGCGCAACGCCGGCCTGGCCGCCCTTGACCGAGAGTATTTTCTGTGAGTAAACGTCGCGTTGTCGTAACCGGGCTGGGGATCGTTTCCCCGGTGGGAACCGGCCTGGAGGTCGCCTGGAGCAATATTCTGGCGGGCAAGAGCGGCATTCGGACCGTTGACGGCTATGACGTGTCCGATTTTCCCGTTCGGTTCGCGGGCACGGTGCCGGATTTCGACGCCGACGCCTATATCCCGAGAAAAGAGCAGAAGAAAATGGATGTCTTCATCCATTATGGCATCGGCGCGG
>DRPO01000051.1 GCA_011330835.1 Gammaproteobacteria bacterium
TTGGTGTCGCAAAGAATCTGCCGCCACTCCAGGCGCTCATCCTGGATCTTGACGCGTTTGACGACTTTCGAGGTTTTCGCGGGCACCGGAATGCGGCGCTCGGATGCGGGCTGCACCAGCTTGCGAACCCTGACCGTCTTGTACTTGGCCGGAATCTCGATGCGCTTGGTCGTGGCCGGAGTCTTCAGCACGCGCTTGGTGACCGTCTTGTACTGCGCGGGCTTCTCGTTGAGGCAAAGCATGTTGCCCGTGGGCTTGCCGGCGTCGGGCGGAACCTCGCCCTTCAGATACCAGGCAACGCTCTCGTCCGCAACCTTGGTGCGCTTGGTTATCTCGGTATATTCTGCGGGAATGGTTTTCCGGATTTCGCGGGCGGGTTCAACCAGCTTGCGTACGCGCTGAACGGCGTACTTGGCCGGGATCTCGATCGTCTTGGTCGTCTCTGGCGTCTTGATGACGCGCTTGGTGATGGTCTTGTACTTGGCGGGGATTTCCACCAGGCACATGATCTCGCCCGTGGTGTTGTCGATCCTTTCGCGCGGGCCGCGCCCCTTCTTCCAGACCGTGGTGGCCGGAGACACCATGACCCGCTCGGTGACGGTTTCATACACGGCGGGAACCTTGACGACCTTGGTCGAGGCTTCCTGAACCAACACTTTCTCTTCCACCCATTCATACTTGGGAGGAATCACCTCGATACGTTCGGATTCCTCTTTCTTGACGACCTGTTGCTTGTCGGTGCGGAACTTGGCGGGCTTGTAGTATTCGACGAAGCACTGGCCCGGCTTGGCCGTATCGGCGGGCAACCCCGCCCCCTTGGCGTAGGCGACCAGCGAAGCGCCGGCTCGCTTGGTGCGTCCGCTCGGCGTTGACAAGACCCACTGCAGACTCGCTGGTTGTGTCTCGATCTTCTCGGTTACCGTCTCATAGACCGGCGGCACGGGCACCAGCTTGAAACCCGCTTCCTGGACAAGGATCTTCTCCTCCGTCCATTCGTATTTCGCGGGAATAACCTCAATCTTTTCCGTCGGCTCGGCAATCACCACTTCTTCAGTGCGGGTTTCGAACTTGGCGGGGATGATCACTTTGGCGTAGCACTCGCCGGGCTTGGCGTCGGGCAACGTTCCCGTGGCGTCCTGCGCGGCACCAGCGGAACCGGCTCCGGCAAGGATGGCGGCCGTCATCAATGAAAGGGTAATTCTCTTCATAACTGGGGGATCCTTCTGTAATTTGGTTCGAACACTGCGGCTTTGTCACTACGTTCGACTGCTATAGAGTAGCGTATTTCTGAAAAAAGTCCAGAGCACGAGGTGAATTTCTATTAAATTTAAGCACTGTAACCGGAATAGCTAAAGTAGATTCTCAGCTATGGGACCGCGCCCGTTAGACGTCGTGCGCGCCGAAAGATTCATCTTTCACCGCGCAACCAATCCGTTTCCAGTCAAAAGCGGGACCGGGATCCGTCTTGCGTCCTGGCGAAACATGACAATGCCCGACAACACTATGATTATCAAGCCTTTTGTAACTTGTAAACAGGCTTCTCAACACTTCATTCAGTACAGCGTACTGCTGGTCGGAATACGCGAGATCATCCGTACCTTCCAATTCGATGCCAATCGAGAAATCGTTGCAGCCCGTTCGACCGGCGTAACAGGATTCGCCCGCATGCCAGGCCCGGCGATGAAAGGGAACGAACTGGACAATCCGGCCATCGCGGCGAATAAACAGGTGGGCCGAAACCCGCAGCCCCTCGATCTCCCGAAAGTAGGGATGCGCGCTCGCGTCAAGACGATTCTGAAAGAACGCCTCGACCTCGTCTCCGCCAAACTCGCCCGGCGGCAGGCTGATGCCGTGAATGACGACCAGGCTGATCTCCTCGCCCGAGGGCCGGTCATCGCAGTTCGGCGATGGCGCGTATCGCGCGCCGCCCATCAGCCCGGTCCGGGTATCGACATCCAGCTTCCGGATGCTCCCTTGATCTTCGCTCAACGCCATCGATACGCCTCTCGCCATTGAGCCCCCTTTTTCGGAGCCTCATCGCAGGAGGTATAACAATAGTCACGCATGAAAACAAGCTGACCAAGGGACGAAAAAATCAATAGAATCGCCCGCCTGATGAACGGGCTGAATCAACCACAACAGGCGGCGGTCGAGCACTACGGCTCCCCCCTGCTGGTGCTGGCGGGCGCCGGCAGCGGCAAGACGCGAACGATTACCGAAAAAATCGCCTGGCTCATCCGCCACCACGACCTCAAGGCCCGCCAGATCGCCGCCATCACCTTCACCAACAAGTCGGCGCGCGAGATGAAGAGCCGGGTCGGCGCGCTGCTGTCGAAGGATGAGGCGCGCGGTCTGCGGGTGTCCACCTTTCACACCCTGGGCCTGAATATCATTCGCCAGGAGGCGGCGGCGCTGGACTTCAAACCCGGCTTCACCATTCTCGACGGCGAAGATTGCGCCGCCTTGCTCAAGGAACTCTCCCGCAAGGACAATATCGAGCCGGACGACGACCCGGGCTGGCGAATTTCCCGCTGGAAAAACGCCTTCATCCTGCCGGAACAGGCGATATCCACCGCCCAGGACGAGAGGGAGGCCTGGCTGGCGCGCCTCTACGAGCGCTACCAGAAACATCTGCGCGCCTGCAATGCGGTCGATTTCGACGACCTGATCGTCCTGCCGGCGCAACTGCTCCAGCGGAATCGCGATATCCGGGAAAAGTGGCAAAGCCGCATTCGCTATCTCCTGATCGACGAGTACCAGGACACCAACGCCAGCCAGTACCAACTGGTCAAGCTGCTGGCGGGCGTCGAGGGACGCTTCACCGCCGTGGGCGACGATGACCAGTCGATCTACGCCTGGCGCGGCGCCCAACCGGAAAA
>DRPO01000052.1 GCA_011330835.1 Gammaproteobacteria bacterium
CCACGCCGCCCTACCCCCGCCGCGCCAGCCTGTTGCTGGCGATAGCGCTGTTTTCGGTCCTGCTGGCGAGTGGTCCGACGCCCGGATCCGACAGGCTGATTCCGTGGCTGGGCTGCGCGGCAACGCTTGGCTACGCGGCGCTGACCACGACCCTGCTGCTCCGGCGGCGACGCCGGCAACGCGACATCAGCCAGTGGTTCTGGCTACTGGGCATGACTACCCTGGCGCTGGGCGCGATGGCCGCGGCATCGCCCAGCGTGAACAACGCGCTGGCCGGAATCTGGCTGCTGGCGGGTTTCGCCGGCTCCGTCATCAACGGCATGCTGTACAAGATCTCGCCCCTTCTGGTCTGGCTGCATCTGCGGCTGCCCGCTCTCCTCGGTCGGTTGCCGCCCGGCGTGAAACGGGTCAACCCGAACATCCACGAGATCATCCCCCCAGGGAGGCAAGCCGGACAGTTTGCCCTGCACCTGACCGCGATTCTGCTGTTGAGCGGCGCGGTTTTCTCTGGCGAACTGATCCGGCTTGGCGCCGCGGCGCTATACCTCTCGCGATTAAGAATGCCCCGTTCAGGGTGCGTAGGTTTTTGTCGAGAGCAAGGCGTAAAAACGCAGGCATAGTGGGGCTACGTCAAGTTTTTACAACGCAGCTATCGGCGAAAAGATGCGCGGCCTGAATGGGGTATTCTTAATCGCGAGAGGTATATTTCTCTCCCAGTGGTTGCTGCTGATCAACCTGCTGCATGCGCTACGCATTCACAAAAAATTCGTCGGCAGGACAACGACTGTTTGACAATACCGGCCAAAGGTACAAGAATAAACACCAAAACGCCACGGGAGCCCCTCATGAAAGAACTGACCCAGCGACAGACCGAAATTCTGAGAATGATCCGCGACAGGATCACCGAGACCGGCATGCCGCCGACCCGCGCGGAGATCGCCAGGCATTTCGGCTTCCGCTCCACCTATGCGGCGGAGAAGCACCTGAAGGCGCTGGCGAGAAAAGGCGCCATCGAGCTGCTGAACCGCTCCTCGCGCGGCATTATCCTGGCCGGCGCGGCGAACCAGGGCATGCCCATGGTGGGACGGGTGGCGGCCGGCGAGCCGATTCTCGCCGAGGAATACATCGAGGATTATTTCGATATCGATCCGCGCCTGTTCCAGCCTAGCGCCGATTACCTGCTGCGGGTGCATGGCATGAGCATGCGCGACGCCGGCATTCTCGACGGCGACCTGGTGGCGGTGCACAAAACGCCCCAGGCCGAGGATGGCCAGATCGTGGTCGCCCGCATCGATGGCGAGGTCACCGTCAAGCGTTTCCGGCGGACGCCCCGCCAGATTCGTCTGCTGCCGGCCAACCCGGATTTCAAGCCCATCATCGTCAGTTCCCGCGTCAGCGATTTCTGTATCGAGGGGCTGGTCGTCGGCAGCATTCGCACCGATTACCCGACATGAACCTACAGGAAATCCTGCGGCATCCCGCTGTCTGGCGGGGGCGGGATCACGGGTTTCACCATGCCCGCCCCGATGCGGCTCGCGCCCTTTCCACCGGCTTCGATGCGCTGGACGAACAACTGCCCGAAGCCGGCTGGCCGCGCGGCGCGCTGACCGAAATCCTGTTCGAGCATCCTGGTCAGGGCGAGTTGCGGCTGCTGCTCCCCGCCCTGCAACGCCTGACGCAACAGGGCGACCGGCTGGCCCTGATCGATCCGCCGTGGATACCCTACGCCCCGGCGCTGGCCAATGCCGGCGTCGCGCTGTCGCGGCTCATCAGCATCGGCCCGCTGAACAAGGCGGATCGGCTGTGGGCGCTGGAACAGGCGCTGCGCTCCGGCCATTGTCGGGCGGTGCTCGCCTGGCCGGACGACGATCTCTCCACTCGCGATTTGCGCCGCCTGCAACTGGCGGCGGAGCATGGCCGGGCCAGCGGCTTTCTGTTCCGCCCCGCCCGGCTGCGGGTCCAGCACTCCCCCGCCGCGCTGCGCCTGCTGATCCAGCCGCCGGATCGGCTCGACATCTTCAAATGCCGGGGTCGCCATTTCAGCCATCCCATCCGGATCCCGGAACTGGCTATCGTGGCATGACCGTTACTGGAACCGCTGTCTGATCATGCTCTGGCTCGCGCTGCTATTGCCCGACTTCCCGCTGCAAGTGGTCGCCGGCCACGACGATGGCCAGCCCGTGGCGGTATACGAGCCGGAGCGTCAACAACCGAGGATACGCGTCGCCAACCGCGCGGCGCGGTGGGCCGGCATCTGTCCCGGGGAGGCATCGGTATTCAATCCGAATCTTTTGGCAGTTTTTCGAATGGAAACCGGATTGAAATAAGCACTTTCTAAGAATATGGCAGTGGTATTTTCTGAAA
>DRPO01000053.1 GCA_011330835.1 Gammaproteobacteria bacterium
CGTTGGTCGTGAGAAAGCGGGGTTGGGTTGGGGAGATTATGGCATGGCCGGGGGCTTGAAGCTGGATCCCGGCTTTCGCCGGGATGACAATTTTGAAGTCCGTGGGACGATGGAGCGCCGGCATCCCTGCCGGCAAGAGGTATAGCGCTCGTCCCGATCAGTTTCTTAGCGCCGGGCCGCTGGCGTCGGGGTTGGAGTAGCTGCGTTCGTCGATGTAGATCGCGCCGCCCAGGGTGGATTTGGCCCGTTGCTTGACTTCGGCGGCCGCGGCGATGATTTCGTGGTGGCTGCGGAATTTTCCGGGTTCGACCTGGATGACGCCGAGCGACAGGCTGAAGAAGGGAGAAAATCGCTTGCGTCCCTGGCGGTCGATGGCCGTGATGCCGTTTTCGGCGCGGTGCATGGCGGCGTAGAAGGTGGGCGCGCGCAGGGCGCAATCCCGCTCGATGGCTTCGCAGCGATCGAACCAGTCGGGGCTCTGGAAGACGATGACGAAGTCGTCGCCGCGAATGTGGCCGATCATGTCGGCTTCCCGGTCGATATGGGATTGCAGCAGCGAGGCGACGAACAGGATGACCTCGTCGCCGCGCGCGTAGCCGTAGGTGTCGTTGAAGCATTTGAAATGATTGATGTCGCAATGCACAACGACGAACAGTTTGTCGCGGCGCAGCAGCCGGTCGATGGTTTCGTGAACCGGTACGCTGCCGGGTAGCTGGGACAGGGGGTGATTGTAACGCTGGTAGCCTGGCCAGAAACGGGAGGCCCAGTGCAGCAGGTCGTTGGTTCTCACCATGCCGAGCCAGGCGCCGTCGCGCGACACCACGGCGAGGTATCCGGCCTCCAGCGACAGTTTTCGCTCGCTGATCAAGCGACTCGCCTCGATCAGACGCGTTCCGCTCAGGATCACGGGGCACTGGGGTTGCATGGCTTTGCCGACGGACCATTCGGCCTGTGGCCCGGGCGTCGAATGCAGCGCGGTCCAGTGCAGGCTGCCCACCAGCTTGCCGTTGGCGACCACCGGGAGGGCGGCATTCTCGCGCAGCCGGGAAAAACGGCTGATGACCTCGTCCCGGCTGCTGTCGGGACTCAGGGGCTGACAGGGGGCGATCAATTCGTCGATCACGCCGGGAGCAAGGATATTGTTCTTGTTCTGCATGTTTATTGCATGGGAAGAGTATCGTTCCCGCGCCAAATCACCGGTTGGTGGCGGACTTGTTCTGTCGTTTTGAACATCGGCAATGCAATTGGTTTCAGGCTGGGGAAAAAGAATCCCCGACCGGTTTGGGCAATTGGCTAAATCGATTTTTTCTGGTTGTCCGCCGCTTTCCGGGATGCAAGTCGAAGCATAGCCAGGTCGCGGCTCAAGGCCATGAATTTCGAGCCTCCGAGGCTCTTGTCCACAGTGGATGACACAGATTATCCACACCCTTCCCACAGGGTTTTCATAGGACTATACACATTATATAGTGCTTGACGACCGCAATAGGCACATCTTATAGTAGACCCCGTCGCGGCCAGAGGGCGGGCTCCCAGCCTGTCACGATAGGGCGCGAGGCGCCGGGAAAGACGGAGTCGCGAGAATCTCTGGATTAGCGTCGCGCCTTGTTTTTCCCGCATCGCACAGGAGGAATCATGCAGCCAGTTTCAGAATCCGTCAGTCAATCACCCGCATCCGCCGCGCGGCCCCAATCCGTGGATTCGGTCCCCGCTTCCAGGCCTGGCGGGCCGGTTTACCGCGTTATCCGTCGCAACGGCAAAACCACCGCTTTCGACGACACCAAGATCCGCGTCGCCATGACCAAGGCCTTCCTTGCCGTGGAGGGCGGC
>DRPO01000054.1 GCA_011330835.1 Gammaproteobacteria bacterium
CCCTGCCCGACCCCAAAACCCTGAAGGATCCGAAAAGCCGCTTGCAGGAGTGGCTGCAATCCCGGGGCGCGGACGTTCCCGACTACCGGCTTCTGAGCGCCCGGGGCAAGGCGCATAACATGACTTTCAAGGCTGAATGCCGCGTCCCCTCGCTGGATATCGTCACCGAGGCGGAAGGCTCAAGCCGCCGCAAGGCCGAGCAGGCGGCGGCCCAAAAGGCCCTGGACAGCATTCCCGGCGCCGATGCCTAGTCAGGACGCCGCCCGATCCGGCCACTTCGTTATCGCCGGCCGCCCCAATGTCGGCAAATCGACGCTGCTCAACCGCATCCTCGGCATGCATCTGGCGGCCACCACGCCCAAGCCGCAGACCACGCGCAACCGCATCCTCGGCATCCACACCGAGGGCCATCGCCAATACGTCTTCATCGACACCCCCGGCATTCATGACGACCGGAAACGGCTGCTGAACCGCCGCATCAACCGCGCCGCCATCGGCAGTCTGGTCGAGGGCGACGCCATCCTGTTCCTGATCGAAGCCGGCAAATGGACCGGCGCGGACCAGCGCGCCCTGGATTTCATCGCCGAGACCGGGCTGCCGGTGGTGTTGATCCTCAACAAGGTGGATCGCATCAAGGACAAGGCCGCCCTATTGCCCTTTCTCGGCGAAGTCGGCGAAAAACACCCCTTCGACCAGATCATCCCGTTGAGCGCGCGGCGCGAGAAGGATGTCCGGCGACTGCTGAACGAACTCGACCGCTACCTGCGCGAAGGCCCCTTCCCCTACCCCGAGGACGAAGTCACCGACCGCGGCATGCGCTTCGTCAGCGCCGAACTGATCCGGGAACAACTGATGTACAGCCTGGAGCAGGAAGCGCCCTACGCGGTCGCCGTCGAGATCGAGGATTTTCAGGAAGACCGCAAGGGCATCCATATCAACGCCCTGATCGTGGTCGAGCGCGAAGGCCAGAAGCGCATCGTCATCGGCGCCAAGGGGGCCGGCCTGAAGGCCATCGGCTCCGAGGCGCGCCGCCGCATCGGCGGACTGCTGGGCAAGCCCGTGCATCTCAAACTGTGGGTCAAGGTCAAGCCAAACTGGCGCGAGAACCCGCAAATGCTGGATCGGCTCAGCATCGACCGGGATCATGGGTGAGCCATCAGTCGACCGGGGCTTCGTGCTGCACAGCCGCCGCTACCGCGAAAACAGTCGCATCGTCGATATCCTCACCCGCGAACATGGCCGAATCAGCCTGGTCGCGCGGCTGTCCGCCAGCAAGGGTGGGCGCGAGATGGCGGCCCTGCAAGTCTGCCGCGAATCCAGCTACCAGTGGCGCGGTCGCCACGAATTGCAAAACCTCGTCTCCGTCGACGCGCTGCGGCATTTCCCGCTCACCGGCGAACCCAGCCTGTGCGCCCTGTACTGCAATGAACTGCTGCTCTACCTGCTCCCCCGACAACTCCCCTGCCCCGAAGTCTACGACGCCTACCACGACACCCTCGCCGCGCTGACCGAAACCGATCGACCCGCGCCCCCCTTGCGTCGTTTTGAAGCTATACTGCTCAACCAGCTCGGCTTCGCGCTGGACTTCGACATCGCGGCGAACGCCGCGCCGGAGGAAACCTTCTACTTCCATCCCGGCCACGGCCTGACCCGCGCGCCGACGGCGGAAGACGCCATCGCCCTTGACGCCGTCACCCTCGAAGCCATGCGCCAGCACCGCTACGAGCAGCGACGAACCGGGGCTGTCGCCCGCCGGATCTTCGCCGCCACCATCGAACAACTGCTGGAAGGCAAACCGCTGCGTTCCCGCAAACTACTGCAAAGCTACCGGAAGTACCGACCATGACCCAAACCTCCCGCATCAAGCTCGGCGTCAACATCGACCACGCCGCCACCATCCGCCAGGCCCGATTCACCCCCTACCCCGACCTGATCGAAATCGTCCACCTGGTCGAAGACGCCGGCGCCGACGGCATCACCCTGCACCTGCGCGAAGACCGTCGCCACATCCAGGACGATGACGTCTTCACCCTGCGCGACCACATCATGAGCAAAATGAATCTCGAAATGGCCGCCACCCCCGAAATGGTCGAAATCGCCTGCCAGGCCGACCCCGACGACTGCTGCCTGGTTCCCGAAAAACGCGAAGAACTCAC
>DRPO01000055.1 GCA_011330835.1 Gammaproteobacteria bacterium
GGATGGGAAAGGTCATTCAGATCGACGAGGCGCGCATTCGCGACCACCTTGGCGAGATGGTTCGTGGCACGGTCGAGGAGGCGCTGAATGCGATGCTGGATGCGGAAGCGGACCGGCTGTGCGGCGCAGGTCGATACGAGCGCAGCGAGGGCCGCAAGGATACGCGGGCGGGTCACTACCGAAGGTCGCTTGAGACGCAGGCCGGCAAGGTCAGCCTGAAGGTACCAAAGCTGCGACGCCAAACCTTCGAGACGGCAATCATCGAGCGCTACCGGCGCCGAGAAAGCTCGGTCGAGGAGGCCTTGATCGAGATGTATCTGGCGGGCGTTTCGGTGCGCCGGGTCGAGGACATCACCGAGGCGCTTTGGGGCACGCGGGTGAGCCCGGGGACGGTGTCCAACCTCAACAAGAAGATCTATGCCAAGATCGAGACGTGGCGGCACCGCCGGATCGAGGGCGATCATCCCTATGTTTTCCTTGATGGCATCGTGATGAAGCGCTCCTGGGCGGGTGAGGTGCGCAACGTCTCGCTGCTGGTGGCAATCGGCGTGACGCGTGAGGGTTATCGCGAGATACTGGGCATCATCGAGGGCCCGAAAGAGGACAAGTCCGGCTGGTCGAGCTTCCTGCGCCACCTGGTGGACCGTGGCCTCTCCGGTGTACAGTTGGTCGTGTCGGACGCCTGTCGGGGCCTGATGGAAAGCGTTGCCGAATACCTGCCGGATGCGCGCTGGCAGCGCTGTGTGGTTCATTTTTACCGCAACGTGTTCAGTCTGGTGCCTTCGGGCAAGGTTCGGGACGTCAGCAAGATGCTGAAGGCCATCCACGCCCAGGAGGACCGCAAAGCCGCGGTCGAGAAGATGGGCGGTCATCACCGAGCTGCGCCGCCAGAAGTTGACCAAAGCCGCCGATCTGCTCGAGGAAAGCGGGCATGAAACCCTGACCTACTACGCCTTTCCCGACTGCCACTGGATCAAGCTCAGAACCAACAACCCGCTGGAACGCATCATGCGTGAGATCCGGCGACGAACGCGGGTTGTGGGGGCGTTCCCGGACGGCAAGTCCTGTCTGAACCTGGCCGCCGCCCGCCTGCGCCATATCGCCGGAACCCAGTGGGCAACCCGGAAATACATGAACATGACCCCGCTATTCGCGGAGCAAACCCAAGGAGCCGTCGTCGCATGACCAAAAGTGCGAAAGATATTTGACAGTACCCACCTTGAACCCGTGCTGGCGCAGTATCTTCTGATAGTCATGCGAACAATACTGACTGCCGCGGTCGGTGTGGTGGATGCAGCCCTTCGGCGGTTGCCTCAACGCAACTGCCATCTTCAGGGACCGGATCGCCAGGTCGCGTTTCATCCGGTTGCTCACCGCCCAACCTATGACGCGCCGCGAATGCAGATCCAGGATGACAGCCAGGTAGAGCCAGCCCTCGCGGGTCCAGACATAGCTGATGTCGCCCGCCCATTTCCGGTTCGGGCGGTCAGCGGCAAAGTCTCGGTTCAGCAGGTTCGGAGCAATGTTGAAGCTGTGGTTGCTGTCTGTCGTCGCCTTGAACTTCCTGTTTCTTTTCACCGCAATGCCGTTTTCACGCATCAGACGGCCGACGCGGCGGTGCCCCACATCCAGCCCCAGCTCCTTCAGTTCCTCGGTCATGCGCGGCCGGCCATAGCTGCACAAGCTCAGGCGGAACTGTTCCCGGATATGGGCAAGAACGACCAGGTCTCGGCGCTGGCGACGGCTTATGGGGCGGCCGCGCCAGGCGCGGTAGCCTCGGGGGCTGACACCCATGATCCGACACAGGCGACTGACAGGCATCCGGTTGCGGTGTTCTTCCACGAAGGCAAATCTCATTTGCTTCTCTCCGCGAAGAACACCGTGGCTTTTTCTAGAATGTCCCTCTCCTCCCGAAGCAGGCGATTCTCCTTGCGAAGCCGGGCCACCTCGCGTTCAAGATCAGACTGGGCGGCCGGCTTCTCGGGATTGCGCCGATCCTGCTGGATCCAGCGGCTCAGCGTGGAAAAGCCGATGCCAAGATCGGCCGCCACCTGCCGACGGCTCAGGCCGCTCGTAAGGGCCAAACGCACAGCCTCTGCGCGGAATTCAGGGGTTGGTCTCGGTGCCATGATGTCTCTCCTTTGTGGCAGAATACCAAGTCAAAGGAGCGGAACAATTCCGCGACAGGTCCACACCGCGGTGGGAAGGTCGTTGCCGAGAAAACCCGCTTGATCTCGCCGTTGACCATAAGCTGCACAAAAGCCCGGTAGTTCGGCAGGTTGACGAGGTCCGGAATGGTGACGGTTCCAAGCTGGCGTTCGAAGGTCGGCGCGTCCTGGATACCAGTGCGGAACACCATGACGCTCCCGGCGTTCCCGAGCACCGCCTCAAAGACCTCGCGGTCGGCCTGGACAATATGCTGGTGGGCCAATTCTCTCTCATGCCGTTCCTCCAAATCGAAGGGCGGCTGAATGCCGTTCCCTCCACCGAAGTTCGGACCAGGATCAGCGCAACATCAAGCCACCGCACAAAAGACATGCGGTCTTACCCAAAACGACCCTTCTGCGGAATACGAGCGGATCGGGCGGTTGGATGGATGGGCGCCGCAACGAGTTCCTGCCCTCGATTCCTGCCCGTCACAGATTGGGGCCTGATGTCTTACGGCGGGATCTGTAAAGCGATGACCCTTTCTGGCAATCTGACCCGTCAATCATATTTTTCCCCCGAGTAGCGTAGGAACTGGCCATTCAAGTCGCCGTCCCAAGTCTCGACAATTGCCAAGATTGACTCCGCTTGAACGTCCGGGGAATCTGAACCTTTCGCATTCATGCCGCTCTTTACACTTCCTGGGTGAACCGAAAACGTATGCACATACTCCGGAAGATCGCAGGTAGACGCGTTGGTTATCATGTTCATCGCAGCCTTGCTAGCACGATACCCATAGTTGCCGGTTTTGTTGGAAAACTCGTCATTGATGGAAGCCCTAGAACTCGAAATGTTGATGATGAAGGCGCCGGACCGATTGAAAGATGCGGCCAAAGACTGAGAAATGAGAAGTGGCGCGATTGCGTTGATTTCGAACATTTCCAGCATGGGAGCCCGTTCAACAAAACCCAATTCATTGACAGCGGCCGCCTCTCCCGACGACAAACCGCGTTTGTTGATTCCTGCGTTGTTGAACAACAAATCAACCGGTCGATCCATATCTTGTACAGTTCGGGCAAGGGATTGGATGTCCGCGTCGCTTCTTACATCCAA
>DRPO01000056.1 GCA_011330835.1 Gammaproteobacteria bacterium
AAAGCCTCGTCCCGCGCCGGGCGGCAAGGCCCCCCTGAAGTCAGATATGCCAACGGAGATGTCCCGCAAGGATTTTGAAAATTATCTGCAACGGCGTTATTTCGGCAGTTACGCTTTTTATCGCAAGTTGACGAGCGGTAAGCGGGAACGCGTGTACCGGGCTTATCGGAAAAATCCCAATATTGAACTTGTCCGGGAAAAAATCAAACAGATCTATCTCAAGTAATGGGAGAGTGATAGCATGATTAGCCGCTTGTTTTATTATCGTTTATTGTTGTTTCTGGTTGTCGCGGGCCTCAGCCTGCCGTCCGTTTTCGCCGATGAAAAAAAGGTTCAACTGGACGCGACGCGCGACAGTATCGAGACCGTCCACAATGGACAGGTCATCGAGGTGCGACGCATCCAGGATTTGAACCACACCATTGCCGGTTTTTTCGCTCGCACCTCTCACCCTTGCCCCCCGCATTGTATCGAGCCCATCCAGATAGATCCCCGCGTCAAGACCGTGGGTGAACGGGAAGTGTTCGATTTCATGTCGAATGACGTGATTAATGGCAGCGGCGTGCTGATTGACGCCCGGCTTCCGTCCTGGAACAAAAAAGGGACCATACCGGGGGCCGTTAACATCCCGTTTACGGTGCTGGAATCATCATCTCGAGATCCCGCCCTGGTGGACGCCCTGTACAAGCTGGGCGTGAGCAAACGCGGCCAGGTGGGCATGATCTCTCGCGCCCTGGAAAAGATGGGTTTTCTCAATGGCGATCTGAAAAACGACGACTGGGATTTTACCCAGGCCAAGAAGCTGATCCTGTTTTGCAACGGCCCCTGGTGCGGCCAGTCGCCGCGCGCCATCAAGGCGCTGCTCAAGCTGGGTTATCCAGCGGATAAACTGGCGTACTACCGGGGCGGCATGCAAATGTGGCAGTTGTACGGATTGACCACGATCGTTCCGTAGCGCGGGTTGGATTTTCGCGAGGGAGCCGCCTGCTGCTTCGGGCTCGATCAACCGCTCGAACGACGCAATTTCATCGCGAACCAAAAGACCTCCCGTGGTTACGCTGCCATATGATCTTGGGTGGGGGTGTTTCTGGATCCCGGCGTTCGCCGGGATGACCGCACTCAAGGCGCCGGGATGAATGCCTCAGGGAGCCGGGATGGTCGCCGCTGGACCGGCGTTGCGGCAATTCCTGGACGTCATCCCGGCGAACGCCGGGATCCAGAGGCCACATCCAGGCGCAACCCTGCCCAGCATGGCGATTTCCCCGTATTTCTGCTACGCGTCTTCCCGCCGACAGCTGATAGCGACTCACCCTTTTTTGTATTCGATCAACGACTGCCGGCGTTTGGTGAGGCGTCCCGCCACGAACCGCAATTGCCCGAGGAACTCCGGTATCTTCGCCAGGAAGCAGTCCAATCCGTAGGACAGGCGCACGGAGAACGGTTCCTGGTCGATTGGCGTGGGCGCGCGCAGCGCCAGCCTCAGGGCTTGGGCGGGATAGACCAGCAACAGCAGCAACAGCCACGGCGAGACGATCAGAGCGCCAGCCAGGATGGCGAAGAACAGCCCGCCCCAGAACCAGTTGCTGCGCGCTTCCCTGACCCAGTGGCGCTGCGGCGATTTCCCGTGCAGCCAGGCCCCTTCGGCGAAAGCGTGACCGGCGCGCTGCTGGCGTTTCCACCATTGCGAGACGCGGGTGATGTTGGCGTCGTGCCAGGTCATGTCGGCGTCGATGCGGTAGAGCTTCCAGCCGGCCTGGCGCAGCCGCACGCAGACTTCCGGGTCCTCGCCGGCGATCAGATCCGGGTTGTAGCCGCCGATCTCGCGCATCACGTCGAACCGCACGGTGACGTCGCCGCCGCAGTAGTCGGCGTCGCCCACCGGCGTGTTCCATTCGAGATGGCAGAGCCGGTTGAAGATGGAGCGTTCGGGGTAGCGCTCCTTGCGGCGTCCGCAGACCATGGCGTAGTCCGGATGCGCTTCCAGAAAGGCGACGGCCCGGTCGAGGTAACCGTCGATCAGTTCGCAGTCGCCGTCGATGAACTGGACATAGCGGATGCCGGCATCGGTCGGCAGGGCCATCAGTCCGGCGTTGCGGGCGCGGGCGGCGGTGAACGGCTGATCGGTGTCCAGCTCGATGACGGTGGCGCCGGCCTCGCGGGCGATGGCCTGGCTGTCGTCGGTGGAGCCGGAATCGACGTAGATCAGATGGTCGAACTGTTCCCGGGCGACCGGCAGGGTCAGACGCAGCGTTTTCGCCTCGTTGCGGCCGATCACGACCAGGGCGGTCTGGTAGGCGCTCATCGCTTCGGCCTGATCTTGGCGGGGACGCCGAGGGCGAGATGCCCGGCGGGGACGTCGTCGAGCACCACCGCGTTGGCGCCGATCACCGCGTCGTCGCCGATCTCGACCCGGCCGAGAATCTTGGCGCCGGCGCCGACATTGACGTTCCGGCCGAGGCGGGGCGCGCCGAACGGATCGTCGAGCCGGCGATTGCCCAGCGTCACGCCCTGGCGGATGATGCAGCCGTCGCCGATCACGGCATTGCCGTGGATGACGATGCCGCCCTGATGTTCGAAGACGACGTTCTCTCCCACGGTGGCGGAGTAGGGCAGCTCGATGCCGTAGAGATTGCGGGCGCGGCGATACAGCCAGCGGTAGAGAACGCTGAAGGGTGCGCGCAGCAGCTTGTTGCCGATGCCCATGCGCCAGACGCCGAAGCGGTAGTAGGCCAGCGCCCGAAAGCCGGGGCGCGTCCAGTCGCGCTCATGGTTGCGCCAGTCGTTGCGGATTTGTCGCCACAGGCTGCTCATTCGATGGAAAACCCCTTGCGGAACACGGAATGGGAAAACAGGTCGCCGAGAAAATGCGGCGGGTCGAGGTCCGGCTTGCGCTGGATCGCGCGCCGCAGCCGCCAGATCGCAAACCCGCAGAGCAGCGCCACATCGCTCATCAGCGCCGTCGCCTTGCCGAAGTTCTTGATGAAGAAGCGCCGCCGCGATTCGAACCAGTAGGCGGGGCGGCGCGGCGCCTTCTTGCGGTGATCGGAGATGCCGGTGGCCGCGCCGACGGCGTGATAGACCCGGCTCTGGGGCACATACCAGATGGTCCAGCCGGCCCGCCGCGCCGCGGCGCAGTAGTCCACCTCCTCGAAATAGAGGAAATAGGCCTCGTCCATCAGGCCGATGTCGTCGATCAGCCGCGCCTTCATCATCATCGAGGCCCCGGCCAGCCAGTCGGCCTCGAAGGGCTCGTCCCGCAGCGGCATGGGAACGAGACGTCCACGCACCAGCCGGTCCAGCGGGCCGAACTGCATCGCCCCCGCGAATTCGCTGACCGGACTGTGAAAGCGGAAGGCGGAGATCTGTGGCGAGCCATCCTCGTCCTCGAGCCGGCTGCCGGCCATGCCCGCCTGCTCATGGGCTTCCAGAAAGTCGATCAACGCGCGCCCGGCGCCGGGGCGGACCCGCGTGTCGGGGTTCAGGAACCAGATGTAGCGGGGCCGAGCGCCCTGGTCGAGCGCGCTGCGGATGGCGAGGTTGTTGCCATAGGCATAGCCACCGTTGCGGGGCGCCGGGATCAGCCGGACACGGTCTTCCAGGTCATGGGCGGCGATGTGCTCGCCGATCAACGCCACCGAGTCGTCGCCCGAATCGTTGTCCACGACCACCATGCGAAACGGCGGCAGATCGTCCGCGTCGGCCAGCACGGCGTTGATACAGTCGATCGTATGCGCCGGCGTGCGGTAGTTGACGGTGCTGATCAGCAACTCGAAAGGATCGTCCATGAGGGGATTATACGTCTCTCGGAAGGCGATATTGTAAGCGTGGAGCTCGGGCAGGACTGTGCCCGGGGGCGCAACTCGATCGAAACCCGCGAGAACCGGCTCAGCCGGGGTTGATCACTGCGATGAATCTTTCAGGCGCGGCCCAGGTCGAACAGATGTTCCGGGTTATGGGACAGATCCTCCGGCCCGCCATCGAAGCATCCCACGAGGTCACCCGCCTGTTCCAGAGCAGAGCTGAACGGCTGTCCGCCTTGTCTGTGTTGTAAGAGGTAAGCGGCCAGGGCGCGTCGCACCAGCTCCGATTTCGTCAGGTGATCGCGCGCCAGCACCTGTTCCATTTCTTTGGCGAGCTGATCGGGAATTCTGATGGTTAGTGTGTTCATGCCAAAACAAACGATAGCAAATCCTCATTCAGATTGATCACCAGATCGTGGCAAATTGCTCCAATTGTCGCAGTTTCCCGTCGGACGTGATCAGGGGGGCGTGATAGTGCATCGCCGTCGCGGCGATGATCCGATCGGCGGGGTCGCCATGCGGAAAGAGTCCCGATTGGGACAAGGCGGCGATCCGGGGTGAAATCGGCAAGACCTGAATATGGCGCGCGGCGAGGATGGCTTCGAGAAACACGCGCGGTTCCGCATCGACGATGATGCGTTGCCGGGCGATCAGCATGGCGATTTCCCACAGGGAAATGTCCGAGCAGGCCAGGGATCGATCCTGTTCTCCGTCGTCGAGCGCCTGTCTCGCCTTGTCGGTCAACCGGTCGGGTTGCAGGGCGTCGAACAGCAGCGCATTGGTGTCACAGATTATCCTCATCGGCGGTCCATTGCGCGTCGCTGACGGGGCTTTCGATATCCCCGACGATGGCGGTCTTGCGCAGCTTCGATAGCAAGGCCCGGGCCTGCTCGGCAGGATCGACCTCGGGAACGATCCGGGCGATCACCTTGCCGCGATTGGTCAGATACACTTCCTCGCCTTCCTTGACCTTGTCCAGGTAGGCGGGCAGGTGCTTGCGGAATTCGGTGACGTTGACGGAGGTCATGATCGCTTCTCAATGTGTACACTCTATATGTACACTTTACGCATTATCAAGCGTTGAGTCAAATCGGCTCTGGGAATGATTCGTATGAAAAGACCCGGTTGCCCACGTCTGTCGGATGAAGGCCCAAACGGGTATTCTTGGGCGCCGGAGATTCGCGGCTCGGCAGATTCATGCAAATCCTTGAAAATGTTTCTCTCAAACGCTGCAACACGTTTGCTGTCGAAGCGCGCGCGCGGTACTTGGCGGTGCTCGAATCGGCGGCGGATGCCGGGGCGCTGACCGACTGGCTGGCGGGGCGCGATCTCCCGTGGCTGGTGCTGGGGGAGGGGAGCAATGTGTTGTTTCGGCGGGACTTTCCGGGCGTGATCATCCATCCGGCTTTCACCGGTGTGGAACGGCTGGGGGAGCAGGCGGGCGCGGTGCATTTTCGCGCGGCGGCGGGTGAGCGCTGGCATGATCTGGTCATGGCGACGATCGCGCAGGGGGCCGCGGGGCTGGAGAATCTGTCGCTGATCCCGGGGACGGTGGGCGCCGCGCCGGTGCAGAATATCGGCGCCTATGGCGTGGAGTTGCAGTCCTGCTTTCATGAACTGACGGCGTTGGATCTGCGCGAGGGGGAACTCCGCCGTTTCGACCGCGAGGCGGCGGCGTTCGGCTATCGGGACAGCCATTTCAAGCGCCATCCCGATCGCTATCTGATTCTCGATGTGACCCTGGCGTTGCCGCTCGAACCGGTCTGGCGTCTCGACTATGGCGGGCTGCGGGACGCATTGGCGAATGCGCCGGAGACGCAATTGTCCGCCGCCCGGATCAGTGACGCGGTCTGTCGCATCCGGCGGAGCAAGCTGCCCGATCCGGCGCGGCTCGGCAATGCCGGCAGTTTTTTCAAGAATCCCGTCGTTTCCCGCGCGCAGGCCGAGGCGTTGCGATCCCGTTTTCCCGAACTGCCGCTTTTCCCGGCGGGGGAAGGAGCGGTGAAGCTGTCGGCGGCCTGGATGATCGAGCGCTGTGGCTGGAAAGGATATCGGCGCGGCGCGGCGGGAGTCTCCCCGCAACATGCGCTGGTGCTGGTCAATCACGGCGGAGCCTCCGGGGAGGCGATCTGGCGTCTGGCGCGGGATATTCAGGCGTCGGTGGCCGATACCTTTGGCGTGGAACTGTCGCCCGAACCGAGGATCGTGGGGTGAGTCCGCCGTTGCTGGAGGTGATCGGGTTGCGCGGGCTGTTTCCCGAGCCACTGGATTTTTCGCTGCGCGCGGGCGAATGCGTCACGGTGACCGGCCCCTCCGGCTGTGGCAAGACGCGTCTGTTGCGCGCCATCGCCGATCTCGATCCGGTGACGGCGACGATACGGTTCGAGGGGCGGCCTCGCGAGTCGATATCGCCCGACCAATGGCGTCGGCTGGTGAGCTATGTGCCGGCGGAGACCGCCTGGTGGGGCGAGCGGGTCGGTGATCATTTTCTGGCGCCTTGTCCCCGGGAGTGGCTGTCCCGCCTCGGGTTTGCCGAGGAGGTGATGCAGTGGACGGTGGCGCGGCTCTCCAGCGGTGAGAAGCAGCGTCTGGGCCTGCTGCGCGCATTGGCGCTGCGTCCCCGCGTGTTGCTGCTCGATGAACCCACCGCCAATCTCGATCCGGTCAATACCGAAAAGATGGAGCAACTGGTGCTGGAATTTCTCGAACAACGGCCCGCCGGCGCGCTGTGGATTTCCCACGACGCCGCCCAGCGCCAAAGACTGTCGCGGCGCCGGCTGGCGCTGTGTGGGAGTTCTGACTAATGTCGTTATGGATTACCAGGCTTTCCGGTTCTTTCAACCCAGTAGTCGGGTTTGCGGTGTTGGTGCGCGACCGCAATGATTAGAATGTGATCGTTCTCAATGGAATACAATAGCTTGTAAGGAAATTTGTGGAGAAGGCATTTCCTGATTTCCCCTTGTTCCACCGACCAGGCTTCGGGGTATTGGCTAATTCTGCCCGCAGCGTTCCGAACCTCTTGTCGGAAACGTTGCCCCAAGCCCTCGAATTCCAGATCATAATACCTTGTGGCTTGATCGAGTTCCTCGTTGGCCAGGCTCGTGAAAACTACCCGCACTACGTTTCCTCGAAGATTTTCTCCAGAGCAATACCTTCCAGACGACCTTCCCTGTATGCTTTGAGGCGTTCTTCGGCCTCCTCGGCCCAGATTTGGTCGAGGGATTTGTCGGGCGCGTCGAGACTCTTGATGAGTCCTTCGACAACGGAGAACCGATCTTCAGGAGGGAGCTTCAGGGCTTGTTCAAGAATTTGTTTCGCGCTCATTGGACTATTGACCAGAGACGGGATGATCTGTTGAGTTTATACTTCTCGCGTTCAAGAATACCCCGTTCAGGGTGCGTGGATTTTCGTCGAAAGCAAGGCGCAAAAACGCAGGCATAGTGGGGCTACGTCAAGTTTTTGCAACGCAGCTATCGGCGAAAAGACGCGCGCCATGAATGGGATATTCTTGATCGCGAGAAGTATAAATTGTTCGTACCCTGCTTTTCCGGCTTACGGCGTGGTTCGCCTTGTCATTCCCGCGAAAGCGGGAATCCAGTATTGTGGGTGTGGATTCCGGGTCTTCGTTCCTCA
>DRPO01000057.1 GCA_011330835.1 Gammaproteobacteria bacterium
AAAGAAACAAGGGGTTTAGCCAGATGTTATAGAACTCTTCGTAGCCCCTGACATACACCAGACAGAGGAAGACTTGCCTTGGGAATTCCACCTATTGGGAACCCAAACCCTCGTTTCGCCTCTCTATTATCAATAGTTGCAGAAGTACCCGCAGCCTGTATCTCGGGATGAGGCGCGTCACAATGCTGTTTAGTTAGCCCCCTTCCAGCTTGTGGGAGAGGAGTACAGTGGGCGTTTCACTCCGTCACCGAATCCCCTCCGTCGTTCCCGCGCAAGCGGGAAGCCAGCGCCCCGTTCTGGATTCCGGGTCTTCGCTTCACTCAGCCCGGAATGACTGATGGGTGGGCGATGGGGATTCGGTCGTGGAGCCCCTAACCCTCTCGGAGGGAACAGTCGGTACGCATCGACTGATGCGCGACAATATATGAAACCATTGACAAAAAGAGCCTCATTGAGGCGCACATCCAGCAAGTTCATGATAGGGGCAGACAACGGGCTTCCATGACCAACTCGTCATGCGGAGTTTAAGTAGACTCATGAAGGATCGTAGGGAAAGAAATTGCTGTTAACGGAATCTAGATTCAATTGCGCAAGAAGACTCGAGTCCGCCAACCGCTATAGCGCCTCCACCAGAAAAAGCCTGGGCGGGAGGGAATGTACGCGGTTTCCATCTGCTTCTGTGACTCCTGCCAGAAATACTGGTCAACGCTCGATGGTATAGATCAGGTCGGCGGAGTTGGCCAGCCCCGAGGCGGCTTGCAGGCCGAGTTTGTCGGTGAGTTTGTAGCGCAGGTTGAAGGTGTTGATGGCGTTGAACAGGCCGATGCTGTAGCCGACGTACAGGTCGGGCGTGAGGTATTTGCCGAGGGTGTAGCTGCCGCCCTTGGTTCCGGGCGGCTGGCCGAGCAGCATGTAGGAGAGGATGCTGGCGTCGGGCATGGGCGGTTCGGAATAGAGCTGGAGCTGGGGCGCCTGGGCGTTGCCGCGAATCTTGGCGCCGGCAAGGACGTTGTAGGCTTCGACGCGGCGGGCGACGTCGATTTCCAGCCGGGGGTTGTCGACGGGGCCGCCGCCGAACAGGATGCGCCCGCGCTGGATCTTGAGTTGCTGGCCATAGACAAGATAATCGCCGTTGACGATTTCGATCATGCCGGTGGCGCGCGGGGCGACGTTGCCGCTTTGCTCGACTCTGAGGCCGCCCTTGAGCGCGCCGCTGAAGTCGGCGACTTCGACGCGTATGTCGTCGCCGAGGTCGATCCGGAGGTTCAGATCGAGGGGACTGGCGGCCTGTTTTTTCTGCGTGGGTTCGCCGTTTTCGACCAGGACGACGTCTTTGGAGACGCCGATGACGCCGCCGTCGCCGCCCGCGCCCTTGGCGTTGATGTAGGCGCTGGGGACGAGGATGCGGCCCTCTACGCGCATGCCGCGCGCGTCCATGGCGATGTTCAGGTCGGGCGCGATGACGGCCTTGAGCGTTTTCGAATCGGCGACCTGGAACTGGTCGCCCTGGATACTCAGCGTCAGAGCGCGTTTTCCGGGATCGACCTGACCCGAGAGGGCGAGCTTGCCCTGACCGGATTGGGCCTCGCCCTTGATATCGAGAATGCCGTCTCCGGCATCATGGACTTTTATCCAGGTATCGTGGAGCGTCATGGCGACTTGCGGAATTTCAGCGCCAAAACCGGTCAGGGCAAGCTCGCCGCCGATGCGTGGGGCTTTCAGCGTTCCGCCGAATTTGAGGTCGGAGCCTAGCCGTCCCTGCACGGCTTGCAGTTGTGGCGCGAAGGCGCTGATGACGGAGAGGTCGTTCAGTTCAGCCGCCAGTTCGCCGCCCAGGCGTCCTTCGCCCCGATAGTCGAGAATCGCGGCGACGGCCTTGATCCGTCCCATGTCGCCCAGGTCGAGGTCGAGCTTGCTGTCGATCTTGTCGCCCTTGACGCTGGCGAGCGCCTGGCCGGAGCGCAGCGGCACGGAAACCGGCTCGACATCGTTGTCGATATGAATCTTGCCGGGGCGGAGCTTGAGGTTGGCGTCGGCGTCGACCATCCCCTTGGCGTCGACAACGGCGTCCACCCGACCGTCGATCAGCGTGTCCAGTTGAATGCTCTCGGGCAGGTATTTCTGGAACCGCCCGGGATTGAGCGCGGCCAGTTTGACATGGCCTCGCGAACCCTTGCGCGCGTCCCATTGGCCTTCGAGACAGAGCGTGGTGGGCTGGCTGGTCAGACACAGGGGCTGCGTCTTGGCGGCCTCCCGCGAGGCTTCGATGGCGACGGGCTTTTCCAGCGCCCAATCGCCGAACTCGGTTTTCCGCAGAGACAGCTTCGATAGTTCGCCGAGCCAGCGCTGATCCCGCAGGCCGCCCTTGAGCCGCAGGTCGATCAACCCCGGCTCGCCCGCCAGGGACAGATCCAGCCGGTGGTCTTGCGGTTTGCCGCTTCCCTTGAGGTTCAGCGTGCGCCAGGACTGCCCGCCGAGAACCAGCTTCTTGCCGCTGATATCCAGCCGCGAACGCCGTTTTCCGCCAATGTCGATATCGCCCTTGCCCTTGAGCGACTCGATGCTAACACCCGCGCCGGAGAATTTCGCGATATCGAGATCGAAGGCGGCGCGCGGCTGATCGCGAGTCCCGGACAGCGTTCCCCTGCCCTGGATCGAGCCGTGGAAATCGGGCAGCAGCTTGTCGAGCTGGCGGGCCTGAAGCCGCCATTTAAGATCCCAGCGCCGGGCCAGTTCGCCATTCAGATCAAGATGCGCCTTGCCGCTGCTGAGGCGAACGCGGTTCAGCGTCAACGCATCGCCGCGCAGCGAGACCTCTCCCCTGCCCCGCACGGGCTGTCCGCGCAGCC
>DRPO01000058.1 GCA_011330835.1 Gammaproteobacteria bacterium
ATCTACTATGGCGTCGATGTGGGCGACCTGACGCTCGCGCAGATCGCCATGATGGCCGGGCTCTACAAGGCGCCGTCGAAGTACAACCCCATCGCCAACCCCCAGCGCGCCAAACTGCGGAGGAACTACGTGCTCCGACGCATGTACGAAAAAGGCTACATTACCCGCGATGCGTTCAGGCAGGCCGCGAACGCGCCTCTAACGGCCCGCGTCCACGCCGCCAAGGTCGATGTGGAAGCCGGATATGTCGCGGAAATGGTGCGCGCCTACCTCTATCAGCAGTACGGAGACGACGTTTATTCCATGGGCCTGAAAGTAACGACCACGATCAACACGCCCCTCCAGCAGGAAGCCAACCTGGCGTTGCGCAAGGCGTTGATCGACTACGATTATCGTCACGGCTACCGGGGGCCGGAAGCCACTTACGATCTGGCCGGCAAGAAAACCGCCGACTACGATCATTTTATCGAAAACCATCCGACTTTCGGCGGCTTGCGCTCCGCGCTGGTGATCGATTCGGACGCCAGATCGGCCACCCTCTATCTGGGCGATGGCGAGGTCGCCGATCTCGACCTGAAAGCAGTGCGCTGGGCCCGTCCCTATATCGATGAGGACAACCGGGGGCCCCGGCCCAAACGGGTGGGCGACGTGCTCAAGCCCGGCGATCTCGTCCGGCTGGCGCGCGACGAGGACCGCTGGCGGTTGAGCCAGTTGCCCGAGGTTGGCGGAGCGCTGGTCTCGATCAGCGCCATCGATGGCCGGATCTTCGCCCTGATCGGCGGCTTCGACTATTACTACAGCCGCTTCAACCGCGCGACCCAGGCGGTGCGGCAACCGGGCTCCAACTTCAAGCCGTTCGTCTATTCCGCCGCGCTGGCCAAGGGCTTTACTCCCGCCAGCATCTTCAACGACGCGCCGATCGTGCATGAAACCGAAATCAACGGCGAGGAGCGCCTGTGGCGCCCGGACAACTACTCGGGCAAATTCCAGGGGCCCACCCGTCTGCGCATGGCGCTGGCGCACTCCAAGAATCTCGTCTCGATCCGACTGCTGCAAAAGGTCGGCGTGCATTACGCGCTGCGCCACATTCGCAAGTTTGAAATGACCAAGCGCCCGCTGCCCGCCGACCTGTCGCTGGCGCTCGGCACCGGTTCGCTGACGCCGCTGGAACTGATCAGCGGCTACGCGGTGATCGCCAACCAGGGCTATCGGGTCGAACCCTGGTTTATCAGCAAGATCGAGGATCGGGATGGCGCCCTGCTGTACCGTCACGCCCCGTTCGTCGCCTGTGACGCGCCCTGCGAGAACCTGGTGACGCCCGAAATGGTCAAACTTCATCCCGAGGCGCTGGAAAACACCAACAAGATCTATGGTCGCCCGGCCCGCCGGGTGCTCGACCGGGACAACATGTTCCAGATGGTCAGCATGATGAAAGACGTGATCCGGGTTGGCACCGGTCGCAAGGCGCGCGTTCTGCATCGCAACGATCTGGCGGGCAAAACCGGCACCACCAACGACCAGCGCGACGCCTGGTTCAGCGGCTTCAATCGCGAGATCGTGACAACGGTCTGGATCGGCTTCGACCAGCACAAACCGCTGGGCAAGCGGGAAACCGGCGGCCACCTGGCCCTGCCCGCCTGGATTGACTACATGCGCGCGGCGCTGCGCGACTCGCCGCAACGACCGTGGAAAATGCCGAAGGATCTGGTCACCGTGAAGATCGATCCCGAGACCGGCCTGCGAGCGGGGCCGGACACACGCAACCCGGTCTTTGAGATCTTCCGGCCCAACCACGTTCCACCGGAAGCCGCGGCCAGCGTGGCGCCAATGGGAGCGGAAGTGCCCGAGCAGATTTTTTAGAGATATGCGAAGATCAACCGCCCGGCAGCGTCTGCTGATCGCGGAGACCGCCGCGACGATCATGGCCGAAGAAGGCTGCGAGAGCTTTCACGCCGCCAAGCAAAAGGCCGCGGCCCGGCTCGGCCTGAGCGATGTCCGCCTCCTGCCCGCCAACCGGGAAATCGAAGCGGCCTGGCTGGCGCGCCAGCAACTGTTCGGCGCGGAAGAGCACGAGCAGACGATCGCCAGCCTTCGTCAAAAGGCGGTGGAGGTGATGGGAAAGTTGAGTCGCTTCAATCCTCGGCTCGTCGGCGGCCTGCTCAAGGGAACCGCCGGCCCCCTTTCCGGCGTCCAGCTGCATGTCTTCGCGGATGATCTCAAGGAAGTCGCGGTATTTCTGGTCAATGAGGGCTTGACCTGGCGCGCCGTGGAAAGGCAATTCAACGCCCGCCGGCCCCAGACTTGCTCCGGTTTCAAGTTCACCTGGCGGGGCGTTCCAGTGGAAATCCTGGTCTTTGGCCCTGATGAACGCATCGCGCCGCCCAGCCCGATCGACGGTCGTCCGATGGCGCGCGCCTCGATCGAAGAGGTTCGGGCCATGCTGGATTCTGGAGGATCGAACTGATCCGGAGCTATGCGCGTTTGCGGACGCGCGGCCTGCGACGACGGGGCCGCTTGCCCGATGGCGGCTTTTTCCCCGATGGCGGCTTCTTGCCGCGATGCGGGCGCTTGTGGCCGCGGGGGCGTTTGCCGCCGTAACGCTCCCGCTTGGCGGCGGGCTTGAGATCCGTGGCGATGAAGTCGCTGACCTGACCAATCGGCAGCTTCTGCCCCACGTATTCCTCGATTTCCGGCAGGTAGAACGAGGTGTCCTCGCAGGCGAAACTCAGCGCCTGGCCGGATGCGCCGGCGCGCGCCGTGCGACCGATGCGATGCACATAGTCCTCGGCCATCTGCGGCAGATCGTAGTTGAAGACGTGGCTGACATCGGGGATGTGGAGCCCGCGCGCGGCGACGTCGGTGGCGACCAGGACGTTGTATTGGCCAGCGCCGAAACCTTCCAGCAGGCGTTGCCGCTTGTTCTGCGGCACATCCCCGGAGAGCAGCGCCACTGAAAAGTCATTCCCCTTGAGCCAGGCGACAATGTCCTCGGCGGCTCGCTTGGTATTGGTGAAAACGATGCTGCGTTCCGGTTGATGCTTGCGCATCAGGCCGATCAGCAACGGAATCTTTTCGTCGTTCGACGGGAGGAAGACGAGCTGTTCCACCCGGTCGGCGGTGACCTGCTCGGTTTTCACCTCGATCTTCCGGGCCTGGTTCATGTGTTCGTAGGCCAGCTCCAGCACGCGGAACGACAAGGTGGCCGAGAACAGCATCGAGAGCCGCTTTTCCGGTTTCGAGCAGCGGCGCAACAAAAAGCGCAAATCCTTGATAAAACCCAGGTCGAACATCCGGTCGGCCTCGTCGAGCACCAGCGCCTGCACCGAGCGAAGATTGAACACGCCCTGCTTCATGTAGTCGATCAGGCGCCCCGGCGTGCCGATCAAAACGTCCACGCCCCGCTCCAGATGCTTTCGCTGCTTGTCGTAGTCGATGCCGCCGTAAGCGATGCCCAGCTTGAAGCCGCAACCCTTGTTCAGCGGTTTGGCGTCGTTGAAAATCTGGATCGCCAGTTCGCGGGTCGGCGCCAGAATAAACGCGCGCGGCTCATTGGGCTTGCGCCGTTCGCTGGCGGGGTGGCGCAGCAAATGGGCGAAGACAGCGACCAGAAACGCGGCGGTCTTGCCTGTCCCGGTCTGCGCCTGCCCGGCGATGTCCTGGCCCTCCAGCAGCGGCGGCAGAGTGCGCGCCTGGATTGGCGTGCAGAATTCAAAACCAGCCTCCTCGAGGCCTTCGAGCACCTCCGCCGGCAAGTCGAAATCGGTAAATCGGGTTTCGGTCAAATGTTGGTTGCTCATACGTTTTGAGTCGCTTTCCAAGTGGCGAGCCTTGCCGGATTGATATGGACTTGAGATCCGCAATCGGCTAGTCTCGATCGCGATCATTGGAAACCGGAGGCTTGCTGTGAGTGACAAGCTAACTGACCTCAGCGACGACAATTTTGAGGACGAAGTACTGAAATCGGATATACCTGTTCTGGTGGACTATTGGGCTGAATGGTGCGGCCCCTGTAAAATGATCGGGCCGATTCTAGAGGAAATCGCCGAAGAATACACGGGGCGCCTCAAAGTCGCGAAGCTGGATATCGAGGCAAATTCCAGCACTCCATCCAAATACAGCATTCGCGGCATCCCGACGTTGATGCTTTTCAAGAACGGCGAAGTCGAGGCCGTCAAGGTCGGCGCGCTCAACAAATCCCAACTGGCCGCCTTCCTCGATCAGAACATCTGAACCGGGCGCCCCGGCGCCCGGTGGCCTCGTTGTCAGCGGAGAACTTCCGGAGCATGAAAACACTGGTTACCGGCGCTGCCGGATTCATTGGCGCGGCGCTGTCCCAACGTTTGCTCGATCGTGGAGATCAGGTTGTCGGCCTCGACATTCTCAACGACTACTACGATGTCGCGCTCAAACAGGCCCGGCTGGAGCCGCTTGAGGCGCGTGACGGTTTCACCTTTGTCAGAATGGATCTGGCGGACCGGGAGGGCATCGAGGCGCTGTTCGCCGAGCAGGGTTTCGACGCGGTGATGAATCTGGCGGCGCAGGCGGGCGTCCGTTACTCGCTGGAGAATCCGCTGGCCTATGTGGACAGCAACCTGGTGGGCTTCGCGCATTTGCTGGAAGGCTGCCGCTATAACGACGTCAAGCATTTCGTCTATGCGTCTTCCAGCTCGGTCTATGGCGCCAATACCGCCATGCCGTTTTCGGTGCATGACAACGTGGATCATCCGCTCAGCCTGTACGCGGCCTCGAAAAAGGCCAACGAGCTGATGGCGCACACCTATTCCCATCTGTACGGTCTGCCCACCACCGGGCTGCGGTTCTTCACCGTATACGGCCCCTGGGGACGGCCCGACATGGCGCTGTTCCTGTTCACCCGCAAGATTCTCGCCGGCGAACCCATCGATGTGTTCAATTATGGCCATCACCGCCGGGATTTCACCTACATCGACGACATCGTCGAGGGCGTGATCCGCGTGATCGATCACCCCGCCCAGCCCAACCCGGACTGGGATGGCGCGAAGCCCGATCCCGCCACCAGCAAGGCGCCGTGGCGGGTGTATAACATCGGCAATCAGCAACCGGTGGAGCTGA
Organism: Gammaproteobacteria bacterium; assembly: GCA_011330835.1. Taxonomy (GTDB): domain Bacteria; phylum Pseudomonadota; class Gammaproteobacteria; order UWMA-0217; family UWMA-0217; genus HyVt-560. The sequence continues at coordinate 5,092 of DRPO01000058.1, forward strand.
TGCGCTATATCGAAGTGCTGGAAGACTGTCTCGGCAAGAAAGCCGAAAAGAACATGCTGCCGCTGCAACCGGGCGATGTTCCCGACACCTATGCGGATGTCGAGGCGCTGGTCGCCGATCTGGGCTACAAGCCCGATACGCCGATCGAGGTGGGCGTCCGCAATTTCGTGGACTGGTATCGGGAGTATTACGGCGTCTGAGGAGGCCTTGGCTTCCGCGCCGGGATCCAGAAATGAAGTCGCTTGCTCCGGAGTTTCCGTGGGAAATTGCCAGAACCGCGCCGGAGTGAGTATCATTTGATGCTTCCGATCCGGAGCGCATGGCTCCGGGACTGATGTAGGAGAGTGGCCGCAACGGCCCGCCGAAGGCGCATTCGCCCGAAAACGCTCAGGCAAACGGACGACATCAGTCGGCGATTGATCGCCGGATCGGCTCTGGAGAGCAGCGTCGGGTTTGCCGGCGCTCACCGAAGGGGGTAAATCTCTCAGGTTTCAGGACAGAGGGGCTCGCCAAATGCGCGGATTCGCTGAACGCCGTCCGGAAACGCGAGGTTTCCGGACTCAACCTGGAGCCTTCTTTATTATGGGTCAACGCACCGCCCTCTATCAGGCGCATCTCGACGCCGGCGCCCACATGGTCGATTTTGCTGGCTGGGAGATGCCGGTCAACTACGGTTCCCAAATCGAGGAACATCACCACGTCCGTCGCGACGCGGGAATGTTCGATGTCTCGCACATGGTGGTGGTCGATATCGCCGGCGACCGCGCCAAAGCCTTTCTGCGTTATCTGTTGGCCAACGACGTGGGCCGTCTCGTCGCGCCCGGCAAGGCGCTCTACAGTTGCATGCTCAATGAACAGGGCGGCGTGATCGACGATCTGATCGTCTATTATCTTGATGATCAGCATTACCGCATGGTGGTCAACGCGGCGACGCGGGAGAAGGATCTGGACTGGCTGCGGCGGCGGGCGGCGTCTTTCGAAGTCCGTATCGACGAGCGTCCCGAGCTGGCGATGATCGCGGTTCAGGGGCCGGAGGCGCGGAACAAGGCGCTGTCGCTGTTGTCTGCATCGGAAGCGGAAGAAGCGGCGGCGTTGAAGCCTTTTTTTGGGAGCCAGATTGGCGCGCGATTTATCGCGCGCACGGGGTACACCGGCGAGGACGGCTTCGAGATCATGCTGCACAACGGCGAGGCGGACGGCTTCTGGCGGTCGCTGCTGGCGGCGGGCGTGAAGCCCTGCGGGCTGGGCGCGCGGGATACCCTGCGGCTGGAAGCGGGCATGAACCTCTATGGCAATGACATGGACGAAGCCACGACGCCGCTGGAAGCCGGCCTGGCCTGGACGGTCGCTTTCGATCCGCCGGAGCGGGAGTTCATCGGTCGTCGGGCGCTGGAGGCGCGGCGAGCCGCCGGCGCATTGCCGCGGTTTGTCGGTCTCGCGCTCGAAGGGCGCGGCGTGCTGCGCGGGCATCTGCCAGTGTTTGTCGCCGAGGGGGAGGGCGTGACCACCAGCGGCACCTTTTCCCCGACGCTGCAAAAGTCGATCGCCATGGCGCGCATCCCCGCCGGCGATTCGCGGGAGGGCGAAGTCGAATTGCGTGGTCGCCGCTTGCCGGTGCGGATTGTCGATCTGCCTTTCGTGCGCCGCGGCAAGGCGCTGATCGACTGACGAGCCCGATGAACCCATGACCGATTAATTCGAGATGACAGGAGAAGACTGATGAGCGAAATTCCCGCGGATCTGAAATATACCGATTCCCACGAGTGGGTTCGGCTGGAGAGCGATGGCCTGGTCACGGTGGGCGTGACCGACCATGCCCAGCATGCGCTGGGGGATCTGGTTTTCGTGGAGCTGCCCGAGGTGGGCAATACGGCGGACGCCGGCGACGCGGTGGCCGTGGTCGAATCGGTCAAGGCGGCTTCCGATATTTACGCGCCCTTGTCGGGCGAGATCGTCGAAGCCAACGATCTGCTGGTGGACGCCCCCGAGAAAATCAACGAGGATCCTTATGGGGATGGCTGGATTTTTCGCATGAAGATCGAGGACGAGAGCGTGCTGGACGGTCTGCTGGATGCCGAGGCCTATGCCAGCGAGGCGGACGAGTAAGCCGTAATGCCTTTCATTCCGCACACCGAGCAGGATGTCGAGGCCATGCTGGCGACGCTGGGCGAGGCCGGCATCGACAATCTGTTCGACGAGATTCCCGCCGATCTGCGCATCGATTAGCTGGACGCCATTCCTCCGGGCGTTTCCGTGATGACGGTGACCCGCGAAGTCACCGATCAGGCCGAGCAGATCCGGGCGCTGCTCAATTTCGTGGGCGCGG
>DRPO01000059.1 GCA_011330835.1 Gammaproteobacteria bacterium
GAAGGGACCGATGCAGGAGCGGGGATTATATACCCTTGCGCACGAGAATACACCGATAGTCCGACGATGGCGGGGAAGCCGCCAGCCGCTTGAAATGAAACACGATCATCGCCATGCTTGCGCCCTTGTTCATGAACCACAAGGACTTGCCAATGCATCTTGAGAATCCCGTTCATCGCTTCGCTCCGGTTTTGCTGGTTGCCGCGATGCTGGCGCTGGGCGGCTGCGCGACCGCGCCGGAGAAACTGGCGCGGAAAAGCTGGAAACTGCACACCATCAATGACGAACTGCTCTATGGCGACAGCGTCATCACCCTGCGTTTCGACAGCGACAGCCAACTCAGCGGTTCGGCGGGCTGCAATACCTATAAGGCGAGCTACAGCGCCGACCCGGAAACCAACGCCATCGAAATCGACGCGATTTCAACAACCCGGATGCAGTGCGCCCCGGAAATCATGGAGCAGGAGCAGCGCTACCTTGGCGTTCTCGGCAACGCCGCGACCTATCTCGACAATTGCGGCCGTTTGAAAATCCGCTCCCAGGATGGCGGCATTCTCTGGTTCAACAAGCAAGGCGGCTGACCGACCTGCCCCGCCCCGAATGGGCGTTCCTGGCCGCGTGCGGCAATCCGCTGCCGAGACGCCGGATGTTCGCGAGCCCTTTCGAGGAACGGGGGAGCAATAACTTGTAGGAGCGCGCCCCATTGCTCCCCCCTCGCAACAGCGGTTCCGGGGCGCATTTCCGGCCTGGCGACCGAAACCCGGCGATTCGACGCTTTATGCGCGCCGATGCCCCGCGCCAACAACAACCCTCTGATATTCAGAAGATTCAAGCTCGCCACGCCCCGCGTTCCCGCCGGAAATGCCGGGCGTCAAGACGCCCCCGCGCCGCCTGGTCGAATGGGTCGCAATAGCCAGTCGAAGGCGGAACGCGCGCGATGGGTTCTTCCTGTCTTCCGAGATGGTCTGATTCTTGCTCTCTCGATCTGGAGCCATCCGGATCCACCGCCGCAATCAAGAGAGGAACAACGATGAGAGAGAGCCCCAACTTCGAACCCGCTCCCGGCCATGAGGCCGGCGCCCCCTCCACCTGGCTGACCATTCGGGTTCGCATCCTGTTACTGAGCAGCTTGCTGGTCGCGGTGCTGATCGGCATCGGCGCGACCAACTGGATGGTGATGCGATGGCTAGCCAACAGCGCCGACGCGGGTAACAACGCTGTCGCCACGTCGACGCGGATGGTCAACCTGGCCCGAACGATCCAGGTTGACTTCAAGAAACAGGTTCAGGAGTGGAAAAACATCCTCCTGCGAGGCAACGATCCGAAACAGATGCGCAAATATCTCGGGAAATTCGAACGTCAGGAGACGCGGGTTCGCGACAATCTCGAATCGCTGCGGCGACTCATGGCAACCGATCGCATGGATGTCGCGCCAGTCGACAGCCTGCTGGAGAGCCACGCCCAACTGGGCCGCGCCTACCGCGAAGCGCTCAAGGCGTATGACCCGACCGATCAGCAAAGCGCGTTCCGGGTGGATCGCCAGGTCAAGGGGATCGATCGGGCGCCGACGCGCCTGATGGACGAACTGGTCGACCAGATTCTGAATAAGCGCATGACGCGGGTCCGCGATGTCCACGATGCGGGAGCCGACCGCTTCGACCAGGTGCAACTGATCGTCATCACGCTGTCGCTGGCGGGTCTGGCGCTCACCATCGCCTCCGCCGGGCTGCTCATTCGCAGCGTGGTCAAGCCGCTCGAAACCGTGTTGCTGCAAACCCGCACGGTTGCACAAGGCAATCTCGCGAAAACGATCGAGCCACGCTCAAGGGACGAGATCGGCCGCCTGATGCAGGCGGCGGAGGAGATGCGCCGGAACCTGGGCAACGTGATCCACCAGATCCAGCGCATTGGCCGGGATGTCTCCGCCGCCTCCGGCGAAATCGCCGAGGGCAACCGCCAGTTGGCCGAGCGCACCGTACAACAGGCGGCCTCGCTGAAAGCCGCCACCCACAACATGCTGCAAGTCACCACCCTGGTGAACCAGAACGCGGACACCGCCCGCAAAGCCTGGGAAATGGCCCGGCAAACCGGCGACAGCGTGTTGCAAAGCGCCGCCGTGGTCGAGGAAGTCGGCAAAGCCATGCAGGAAATCCGCGACACCAGCCGCAACATTGCCGAAATCATCAGCGTAATCGACGATATCGCCTTTCAAACCAACCTGCTGGCGCTCAACGCGGCGGTAGAGGCGGCCCACGCCGGCGAGCATGGCAAGGGGTTCGCCGTGGTGGCCTCCGAGGTGCGCGACCTGGCGCAACGCTCGGCGGCCGCGGCCAGCCAGATCAAGGGATTGATCAACGCTTCGGAAGCCAAGGTGGACTCCGGCGCCAGCCTCGCCGACCGCTCCGGAGAGGCCCTGCGCAATGTCGTGCGCGAATTCGAGTCCGTTTCCGACCTCATCTCCAGCATCGCCGCCGCCGCCAGCGAACAAGCCGCGGGCGTGGACGGAGTCACCCGGGAGGTCGGTCACATGGAGAGCATGACCCAGGACAACTCGGCCATGGTGAAAGCCGTATCCGAGTTGAGCGAATCCATGGAAGACCGCGCCCGTGAACTGGAGCGACTGGCGAGTTACTTCCAGGTCGCGCCCGAAACGCGCGCCCACTCGGCGCCGGAGCGGCCCGGGCAATCGCCGTCCAGCGCCGCGCCCCCTTCCCGTCCGGCGATGGGGAAACACCGCAAGGCGGCCTGAACGGATTCAGCCGAGCTGGTCCGGAGCGATCACCAGAGGGCCGTCGGGATGATCCAGGTGTATGGCCTTGACCCGTTCTCCCTGCATCGCCACGCGGCCGTCATAGCGACGTTCTCCCGCCAGGGCGAATTCGAAGCTGTAGACGCGTTGCCAGCTCAGACGCCCCGACCGGTCTCGCCCGATGCCGATCCGGCTGATCGCGACGGTGTCGTCGAGAAACTGCACCCCCGAGGCGCGACAAGCCAGCGACGAGACGCGCAGGGCTTCCTCGCGGGCGCGCAGGTTGGCCGCCCAGAACCAGGCGACCAGCGCAATCAGCACCGTCAGGACAAAAGCATTCATGGTTCTCCCCAGCCGCCGCCTCCCGGCGTGCGGATTGTTACGCGGTCGCCGGCGGCCACGCTGATTTCGCATTTCGCGGAGACCCGGTCGCCGTTCAGGCGATTTTCCCCGGTGGCGCCGGGCTGGCCGCCCGCCAGTCCGCGCGGCCGCGTCTCGCGCCTTTCGGTCAGAAACGTCACGCTGACCGGCTCGGTGAACTGATACTCCCGCACCAGACCATCGCCGCCCCGATGCCGACCAGCCCCGCCGGAGCCGCGCCGTATCGCATAGCGCAGCACGCGCACGGGGTCACGCATCTCCAGCACCTCCACCGGCGTGTTGCGGGTATTGGTCATGTGCGACTGCACCGCCGACAGGCCGGGATGGCGCGCCCCGGCGCCCATGCCGCCGCCCAGGGTCTCATAATAGCCCCAGGCCTGGCCGTGGTCGCTGCCGAACGCGAAATTGTTCATGGTGCCCTGGCTGGCGGCGGGAATCTCCTCCGGCAACGCCCGCGCGAGCGCGCCCAGCAGCACATCGACCACCCGGGACGAGGTCTCGACGTTGCCCGCCGCCACCGCCGCCGGCGAGCGGGCGTTGAGCAGCGACCCCGGCGGCGCGACGATCTCGATCGGGCGAAAGCAGCCGGCGCAAGCGGGCGTCTGGTCCGGCAGCAAACAGCGAAACACATACCAGACCGCCGCCGCGGTCACCGGCAACGGCGCATTGATGTTTCCCGCGACCTGCCCGGCGGTCCCCGTGAAATCGACCCGCAACCGATCGGCGCTGATGGTCACCGTGACCGCCACCGGAATCATCGTCGCCCCCGCGCCATCGCTCTCCATCACATCATCGCAGCGATAGACGCCCGGCTTGAGGCGTTTCAACAGGCCGCGCGCCAGACGCTCGGCGTAGGCGTTCAGCGCCTCCAGCGCCAATTCGTAACGCCCCGGCATCGAAGCCGCCAGAGCGGCGAGTCGCTCCACGCCGCGCCGGTTGCAGGCCAACTGCGCCTGCAAGTCGCCCAGGGTATCCGCCGCGTTTCGCGTCCGCCCCACAATCGCGTCGACAGCGGCCTGATCGACCTCCCCCGCCCGACAGATCCGCTGTGGCGGGATCAACACCCCCTCCTCATGGATCGATCGCGACAACGGCATCGACCCCGGAGAAACCGCGCCAATATCGGCATAATGCGCGCGGTTCGCGACAAAGCCCACCCGTTCCCCATCCACGAAAACCGGCGCGATCACGGTCACATCCGGCAAATGCGTCCCGCCAAGAAAGGGATCATTGAGAATCACCTGGTCGCCCTCGCGCCAATCGAAGCCGCCAACGATATCGCGCATCGCATACGCCATGCTCCCCAGATGCACCGGAATGTGCGCCGCCTGCGCGCACAACGCCCCGCGCGCATCGAACACCGCGCAGGAATAATCCAGCCGGTCGCGAATATTGGGCGAAAACGCCGAGCGCCGCAGTTGCGCCCCCATCTCCTCGCAAATCGCCTCGATACGGCTGGCGAACAGGCCCAGTTCAATCGAATCGAAATCGGTCATTCGGGTATCTTATACTTCTCGCGTTCAAGAATACCCCATTCATGGCGCGCATCTTTTCGCCGATAGCCGCGTTGTAAAAACTTGACGTAGCGCCACTATGCCTGCGTTTTTACGCCTTGCTC
>DRPO01000060.1 GCA_011330835.1 Gammaproteobacteria bacterium
AAATCCCGCCAGCTCGCTCCCAGTCCGTCATTCCGGGCTGAGTGGAGCGAAGACCCGGAATCCAGAGCGAGGCGCTGGATTCCCGCTTTCGCGGGAATGGCGAAGAGGTTCGGCGATGGAGTGAAACGCCCACCGCAATCCTTCCCACAAGTGTGGTTGGGGGCATTGCGACGCGCTTATCTCGGGATGCAGAGTGCGGTTTTCCCCTCACCCTAACCCTCTCCCCTAAAGGGGAGAGGGGACTATTGGGAGCGCCGGCATCTTGCCGGCAATTTTGGCTTGAGGTCGGGTCAAGGCGGTCGTCCCCGCATCTCTGGCGAGGCCGCGAGAGTATGAGAGTATCATCCGGTTACAGCCCCGTTTTTCGGATAAGGCCATAACCCGGAAGATTCGGAGTGAAAGGGAGTTCGGCCAACACCGACAGGGGAAATTGGATTCTGAAAGAGGTTTGAAATGACTGGCGCCAGTCCAAGAGGAACTTTCCGATCCCAGGCGGATCCAAAACGAAACGTGGGGCTATGCGCCGAAGGTCCTGGATGATCCCGCCATGCGTCTGAAAAACAACCGATCACTGCTGACCGTCAATTGTGGCTTCTCCAGTCTCAAGTTTTCCCTGTTCCTGATCGAGGAGGCGGATTCTCCCACCAGCACCTATCCGACGCATCCCGTTTACCGGGGCGAGTGTATTCGCATCGGCGAGTCCGGCGAGTTGTCGATTCGCGACGCGGAGGGCGAAGAGGTTTACCAGCAGTTCAGCATGGCGGTCGATCACGAGCATGCGTTGCGCCTCGTGCTGGCCTGGCTCGATGAGGAGCCGCTGGGAACCCGGCTGTCGCTGGTGGGGCACCGGTTCGTTCACGGCGGCAAGCGGTATCAGGCCCCGGTGCTGATCGATGACGAGGTGCTGGATTACCTGGAAGAGCTGATTCCGCTGGCTCCCAACCACCAGCCGCTGAACATCCAGGGCGTTCGGTTGTTACAGGAACTCAAACCCGAGCTGCCGCAGGTGGCCTGTTTCGATACGGCCTTCCACACCACGCGCCCGGCGGTCGAACAGCGGTTTGCCCTGCCGAGAACCGGGGTGTTGTCGGAGGTCCGCAGCTATGGCTTCCACGGCTTGTCGTTTGAATACATCGCGCGCGAGCTGCCCGAGTATCTGGGCGTTGCCGCGACCGGCAAGGTCGTGGTCGCCCACCTTGGCCATGACGCCAGCCTGTGCGCGTTGGACAATCGCCGCAGCGTGGCGACGACCATGACATTCACGCCGCTGGACGGCATCCCGATGGGGACGCGTTGCGGCGCCATCGATCCGGCGGTGGTGCTTTATTTGCAGCAACGCGGCATGCAGACCTCGCAGATCTCCGATCTGCTCTATTTCCGCTCGGGCATGCTGGGCGTCTCGGGCGTCAGCGACGATGTCGAGGTGCTGTTGGGCAAGCGCTCGGCCAACGCCCGTTTCGCCATCGAAATGTTTGTCCACCGCACTGTCAGGGCGATCGGCTCGATGGCCGCGGCGATGGGCGGCATCGACGCGCTGGTGTTCACCGCCGGCATCGGCGAAAAGGCGCCCGCCATTCGCGCCGATATCTGCGAACGGCTGGAATGGATGGGGGTCAGCCTCGACAAGCGCGCCAACCACCGCGGCGGCCCGAGAATCACCTCCGGCAAGAGCGCGGTTCACGCCTGGGTGATCCCCACCGACGAGGAGCGCATGATTGCCGAGCACGCCTGCATGCTGATGAAAAAACGCCAGTCGGAGATGGCGTAGGGGGGGTTGGCGGCTGGCTTTCCCGTCTCAAGGAACGGGGAGAGAATCGGGATCCACGCCATGCGTGAGCATGGCGTGGAGAGGGATTAGATGCAGACCCAACCGTAGCCGGGAATAAACCACCACACGCAATTGGTGGAAGCCTGATCGGCGACCACTGTGGTGTTTTTCACGCCATGTT
>DRPO01000061.1 GCA_011330835.1 Gammaproteobacteria bacterium
CCACAGCGGCGTTTCGGCCTTTGGATCGACGCCCTGAATCACGCGGCCCGCATAGTTGGGGCAGGCTTCGCCGGCCTCGATGCTGACCGGGAACGTCGCTTCGCTGACGGGGGCGACGGGTGAAATCTCGGGCGCTTTCATGGGCTCGCCGGTGATTACCGCCAGCTCGCGCGCCACGCCCAGCACGCTGAAACAGTCGGCGCGGTTGGGCGTCAGGTCGATATCGAGCACCGCGTCATCCAGCGACAGCCAGTCGCGCAGATCCTCGCCCAGCGGCGCGGAGGCCGGCAACGCCATGATGCCGCTGGAGGATTCCTCCAGCCCCAGCTCCGAGGCGGAACACAACATGCCGAACGACTCGACGCCGCGCAGCTTCGCCTTGCGGATTTTAACGCCGCCGGGCAACACCGCGCCCACCTGGGCGAGCGCCACGGTCATGCCGGCGGCGGCGTTGGCGGCGCCGCAGACGACCTGGCGCAAGTCGCCGTCTCCCGCGTCGACCTGGCACACCCGCAGCTTGTCCGCGTCCGGGTGAGGTTCGAGCGATTCGATTCGGGCGACGACAACGCCGGAAAATTCGGGCGTCGCCGGTTCAATGCCGTCGAGTTCGAGACCCGCCATGGTCAGCGCCGCGCCAATCGCTTCGATATCGAGCGGCGGATCGACCAGCGTTCTCAGCCAGGATTCATTGACTTTCATGATGCAAACTGCCGCAGGAAGCGAAGATCGTTTTCGAAGAACAGGCGCAGATCGTTGACGCCGTAGCGCAGCATGGCCAGCCGCTCCACGCCCATGCCGAAGGCGTAGCCGGTGAATTCATCGGTATCGATGTCCACATGCCGGAACACCTCGGGATGCACCATGCCGCAGCCCATGACTTCCAGCCAGCCGGTATGGCTACACACCCGGCAGCCTTCCCCGGCGCACATCACGCACTGGATATCGACTTCGGCGGAAGGCTCGGTGAATGGAAAATAGGAGGGGCGAAAGCGGGTGCTCAGCGCGTCATCCTCGAAAAACGCCTTGAGAAACTGGTCGAGCACGCCCTTGAGGTCGGCGAAAGTCACATCCCGATCCACCAGCAGGCCTTCGACCTGGTGGAACATCGGCGTATGCGTCAAGTCGGAATCGCAGCGGTACACGCGCCCCGGCGCGATAATGCGCAACGGCGGTCGCTGCTCGCTCATGACCCTGACCTGGACGGGGGACGTGTGGGTGCGCAGCAGGCGGCCATCGCCGAAATAGAAGGTGTCGTGCATGGCGCGCGCCGGATGATGCGGCGGAATGTTGAGCGCCTCGAAATTGTGGTATTCGTCCTCGATCTCCGGCCCCTGGGCGACGCTGAAGCCAACCTGCGACAGCAGCGCCACAATGCGATCGGTGGTGAGCGTCACCGGATGGAGGCCCCCGGCTTCCATACCGCGCCCCGGCAGGGTCACGTCGACGGATTCGCTGGCGAGTTTGCGCTCCAGCGCCTGTTGGGCCAGCGTCTCCTTGCGCTCGGCCAACTGTTTGGCGAGCGCCTGCTTGGCCCGGTTGATGGCCTGGCCCGCGGCGGGACGCTCCTCGGAGGGCAGTTTTCCCAGCGCCTTGAGCTGTTGGGTCAGAACGCCCTTCTTGCCCAGATAGTTGACTCTCAGCGCTTCCAGCGCCTCGATGTCCGTTGCGTCAGCGATCGCGCGGCCCGCGTCGGCCAGCAGATCCTCAAGCGCCGTATCACCGCTCATCGAAAGATCCCCGCGAATGAATAGGGCCCGGAGCGAGTCCGAAAACAGAAAATCCCGATTTTCGGACGGACTCCGGGCCCGTCAGGATAGAAATTCAGCGACCGGGAGACGGGCTCCCGGGAAAGATGCTGATTGAATCAGGCGGCCAGCGCGCCCTTGGCCTTTTCGGCGAGCTTGCCGAAGGCGTCGATGTCGTGAACGGCGAGATCGGCCAGCATCTTGCGGTCAATCTCGATATTCGCCTTGTTCAGGCCATCGATCATGCGGCTGTAGGACAGATCGAACATCCGCGCGGCGGCGTTGATGCGGGTAATCCACAGCCGCCGGAACTGGCGCTTGCGTTGGCGCCGATCGCGATAGGCGTACTGTCCCGCCTTGGTAACAGCCTGTTTGGCGACCCGATACACACGGCTTCTGGCTCCGTAGTAGCCTTTGGCCTTTTTTAATACTTTTTTGTGCCGGGCGCGGGCGGTAACGCCTCTTTTGACTCTTGGCATGATTTAATCCTCAAAAAACAAATGCAATTAACTATAAGGAAGCATTTGACGAACAGACGCGACATCGCAATCGGCAATGGTCGCCGGCCTGCGCAACTGGCGCATGCGCTTGGTGCTTTTCTTCGTCAGAATGTGGTTGCGGAAGCCTTGCCTGCGCTTGAAGCCGCCCGAGGCGGTTCGGCGAAAGCGCTTGGCCGCGCCACGATTGGTTTTCATCTTGGGCATGATCTACTCCAATTCAACAATCCGTTGGCGGATCCCGCCCGGATCCGCCAGAAATTCATCGTTGCCTGCTTGCCGAAGCCCGCGGGCGACTACTTCTTTTTCGGGGCCAGCAACATCACCATCTGCCGCCCCTCCATCTTGGGCCGTTGCTCGACCACCGCGATGTCGGCCAGCTCAGCCTCGATCCGATCGAGCATTTCCGCGCCCAGTTCGCGATGCGCCATCTCCCGTCCGCGAAAACGGATGGTCACCTTGCCGCGATTCCCTTCATTGAGGAAACGGGTCAGGTTGCGCATCTTGATCTGAAAATCGCCAACATCGGTTCCGGGCCGGAATTTGACTTCCTTGACCTGAACCTGTTTCTGCTTTTTCCGGGAAGCCTGCTTCTTCTTGTTCTCCTCGAACTGGAACTTGCCATAGTCCATCACGCGACAGACCGGGGGATCCGCATTGGGCACGATTTCAACAAGCTGCAAGCCTGACGACTGCGCCGCCTGAAGCGCCTCGTCTATCGGTACGACGCCATGATTGGTTCCTTTCTCATCGATCAGCCTGACTTCCCTGGCCGCGATATCACCGTCGATACGATGCCGTTTCTTTACTGCGATTTTCTAACCCTCCAAAATTGACTAACCCGACTCTTCCCCGGAGGGAAAGTCGGGCTGGGAACCCCGCCCCGCAACCTCTTTTGCAAGGCGGTCTGACAGTTCGTCAAGCGTCATCACGCCCAGATCCTCGCCCGAGCGCGTGCGTACCGCGACCGCGCCCGATTCGACCTCCTTGTCTCCCGCAACCAGAAGATAAGGGACTCGCTGCAATGTGTGCTCGCGGATTTTAAAGCCAATCTTTTCATTTCTCAAGTCGACCGAGGCCCGGAAGCCTTTATTTTTCAGGGCTTCCGCCACGCTGGCGACATAGTCGGCCTGACGGTCCGTGATATTCATCACAACAATCTGCCTCGGAGCCAGCCACAGCGGGAATTTGCCTTCGTAATGTTCGATCAGAATCCCGATAAAACGCTCAAAGGATCCCAGGATCGCCCGGTGCAACATCACTGGCGTCTGACGCGACCCGTCCTCGGCGACGTACTGGGCGTCGAGCCGACCGGGCATCGAGAAATCCACCTGGATCGTGCCGCACTGCCAGACCCGATCGAGGCAATCCTTGAGCGAGAACTCGATCTTGGGGCCATAGAAGGCGCCCTCGCCTGGCAACTCTTCCCATGGCAGACCCTTGCTGTCCAACGCCTCGGCCAACGCTTTCTCCGCCTTGTCCCAGACCGCGTCGCTGCCGACTCGTTTTTCGGGCCGGGTCGAAAGCCGATAGATGACGTTGGTGAAACCGAAAGCCCGGTAGATATCGTGCAGAAAATCGATGAAGTCGGACACCTCCGCCTGGATCTGATCCTCCGTGCAGAAAATGTGCGCATCGTCCTGGGTGAAGCCCCGCACGCGCATCAGGCCATGCAAGGCGCCCGACAACTCGTTGCGGTGACAGGAGCCGAACTCGGCCAGACGCAATGGCAGATCGCGATAGCTCTTCAACCCCTGATTGAAGACCTGCACGTGACAGGGACAATTCATCGGCTTGATGGCGAATTGGCGCCCTTCCGACTCGACGCTGAACATGTCATCGCCAAACTTGTCGGCGTGCCCGGATTTTCGCCACAGGGAAAAGTCGACGATTTCCGGCGTGTTGATCTCCTGGTAACCGCGCTTGCGCTGCTCCTCGCGCATGAAATCCTGGATCAGGTGATAGATTGTCCAGCCATCGGCGTGCCAGAACACCATGCCTGGCGCTTCTTCCTGGATATGAAAGAAATCCAGCTGCTTGCCGATTCGGCGATGATCGCGCTTCTCCGCCTCGGCGATGCGATGCAGATAAGCCTTGAGCTGCTTCTTGTCCGGCCAGGCGGTGCCGTAGATGCGCTGCAGCATCTCATTGCTGGAATCCCCGCGCCAATACGCGCCAGCGACCTTGGTCAGCTTGAAGCCGCCGCCCAGCTTGCCGGTGCTGGGAACATGCGGCCCCCGACAGAGATCGATAAAATCCCCCTGGCGATAGAGCGACAGCGTTTCACCCTCTGGAATCGAATCGATGATTTCGGCCTTGTAGTTTTCTCCCATGTCGCGGAAAAACGGAATGGCTTCTTCCCGACTCATGACGGAGCGCTCGACCGGAATATCCTGCTTGACCAGCTCCGCCATCTTCTTCTCGATCTTTTCCAGATCCTCCGGCGTAAAGGGTCGCTCGTAAGCGAAATCGTAATAAAAACCGTTTTCGATCACGGGGCCGATAGTCACCTGGGCCTCGGGGAACAACGCTTTCACCGCTTGCGCCAACAGGTGCGCGGTCGAATGACGAATAATCTCGACGCCTTCCTCGTCGCGCGAAGTGACAATGCTCAGCGAGGCGTCGTTGTCAATTTCGAAGCTGGCGTCCACCAGCTTGCCATCGACCTTGCCCGCCAACGTGGCTCTGGCCAGCCCGGCGCCGATATCCTTCGCCACATCCATCACCGTGACGGGATGATCGTAGCGACGTATTGAACCATCGGGGAGAGTAATTTGCGGCATGATTCCTCCAGTGGTGACCAATACCACAGGCCACATGAAAACCAGGATTGAATCGGGGCTTGCCTGCGCCTGCCCCGGACGGGTTCGGAAGATACTCCAAGGGCGACCCAGGGCGCATCCATTCGAGCCGACGCATTGTATACAATCCCCCTGAAAGCGCAACCTTGACTCGCCCCGTCACTCCGGGCTGAGTGGAACGAAGGCCCGGAATCCGGATGCGCAATTCGCAAGGAGCATCGCCAACTCCGCCAATCCCTATAGATAATGTGTCATGCGCGGCCCGGAGTCAGCGCGAAAAAGCGGCGAAAGAGCCCGAAGACGCGCCCTCGGGAACGCACAGCGGCGAAATTCCCTCCGGCCGCGACCCAACATTAGCTCGCCTGATGAAGACATAAATTTTTGCTAATTGTA
>DRPO01000062.1 GCA_011330835.1 Gammaproteobacteria bacterium
CCCGCCTGCGGAAAAAACTCGACCAGGCGCCGCCCGACCTCGGCGCGCTGCTGGAAAGGCTGGCCCAAAGACCCGCGCCCCGTTACCTGCGCTGGATCAAGGCGGCGAAAGGCTCCCGGGTCGAACTGATCGCGGTCGATCAAATCGATTACTTTCAGGCCGCCGACAAATACACAACGGTCATCACCCGCGATGGCGAATGGCTGATCCGCACCCCGCTCAAGACACTGGAGCAATCATTGGATCCGGACCAGTTCTGGCGGATTCACCGCGGCGTCATCATTCGCGTCGGCGCCATCGAGTCCTTCCACAAGACCTTTTCCGGCCGCCATCTGGTGACGCTGACCGGGCGCGACAAACCCTTGCCGGTCAGTCGCGGCCATATCGATCGTTTCAAGGCGGATTGACCCGTCAGGTGTCGGTGACGGGGATTTTCAGTTTCTGGCCGATGCGGATGCGGTCGCTGTTGAGCTTGTTGACCTTGCGCAGAGCGCTGACCTTGACCTTGTACCGCGAGGCGATGCCGGAGAGCGTCTCGCCGGAACGAATGACATGCTCGCGTTTTTTCAGGGCGGCGATGACCGTTCCCGGCTCCGCGTGCTTGTAGAAATAGCGCTTGATGCCGCGCAGGATCGAGCGGGCGATCTTTTTCTGGAACTTGTGGTTGCGCAGCCGTTTTTCTTCGCCCCGATTGGAAATGAACGCGGTTTCAACGAGGATCGACGGAATATCGGGCGATTTCAGCACGACGAAGCCCGCCTTCTCCACCCGTTTCCCGTGCAGGTTGCCGATGCGCCCCAACTCGCCGCGAACGCTGTTGGCGATTTCATAACTGACATCCAGGGTATGGCGTTGCGTCAGATCCAGCAGGATATGCGCCAGTGTGTCTTCCTTGTCCTTGAGGCTGACGCCGCCGAGCAGGTCCGCGGCGTTTTCCCGCTTCGCCAACCGCCGGGCCGCTTCGCTGGACGCGCCGTGCTGCGACAGCACATAGACCGAAGAACCGGTTGCCTTGCGATTGGTCGCCGCGTCCGCATGGATGGAAACGAACAGGTCCGCGTTCTGCTTGCGCGCGCGCCGGATGCGCTCGCGCAAAGGTAGAAAGCGATCATCGGCGCGAGTCAGATAGGGCCTGAATCCCGGCTCCTTCTTCAGCAGGGCGTGCAGTTCGCGGGCGATTTTCAGCACCACGTCCTTTTCGTTCGTGCCGCCCTTGCCGCGCGCGCCGGGATCCTTGCCGCCATGCCCCGGGTCGATGGCGATCACCAGCGAGCGCAACGGACGCCTGTCGACGCTGGATTTCGCCGCGCCTTTCGAGGCGGAGATTCGTTTTTTGGCCTTCACGGACTTCGCCGAAAGCGGCAACCCGAGCCGCAATTCCCAGCCCCGCCCCGATCGGGCGACCTGCTCGGTGGCCTGAAGCTTGCGCTTCAGATCCACGACGACGCGCAACATGCCGTCGTTGCGGGAAGCGTAGCGAATGCGCTTGACCAACGGATTGCCGCCGGCCTTGAGTTCCAACCCGGGGGCCAGGCGGGTGCGCTGAAAGTCGAGCACGATCCGGTCGGGGTGCGTGAGGGGAAACAGTCGATAATCCGGCGACGAGCTGAGACCAAACACCAGGTCGAGACG
>DRPO01000063.1 GCA_011330835.1 Gammaproteobacteria bacterium
ATGACTATTGGCTGACCTGGATTTCTCACAAGATGCGCGGATTCTCCGAGACATCCAGGCTAACCACCAGAGAGCGCCTCGATTTCAGAAACCAGCGCCTCGCCGCTGACCGGCATTTCCAGGCATCGGTCGATGCGGAAGATCTCCAGCAGACGATCCAGGTACGGACGCTTGGCCGCGTCGTAGAAAACCAGCGTTCGAGGCCTGATGCGACCGCGCTCCACCTGCGCGAGCATCGACTCCAGGTTGCTGACCCGATCCCGGAAATGCGATTCGTGCGCGAACTCCGCCACGACAATGGCTGGCGCATCCCGCTTGATGCGCTTGATGGCGTTGCGCATCAGGTGTTCGACGGTCAGCGGGTAGCCGGCGTCCCGGATGGCGCTGATGAACTCGGGATAGAGGCCATACTCGTTGATCATCAGCACCGACGGTTTTTGGCTCATCGTCACGCCCTTTCAAGAACCACAAAAGCCACCGCGTATCCGGCGTCATCGGAAATGCTGAGATGGGCCGACTCGATGGACTGCTGTTGCATGACCTCCAGCGCCCGCCCCCGGAGCTCCAGCCGGGGCTGGCCGGCGCCGGTATGGGATACCGTAAAATCGGTGAAGGCGACGCCCTGGCTGATTCCGGTTCCCAGCGCCTTGGCGGCGGCCTCCTTGGCGGCGAAGCGTCGGGCGAGAAAGGCGGCGGGATCGGCTTGCCCGCCAAGCTCGGCGGACTCGGCGTCGCTGAGTATGCGTTGCGGAAAGCGCGCCGGATAACGCCGCCATATTCGACGGATGCGGTCGATTTGAACGATGTCGCTGCCAATACCCGCTATTGGCATTGAATCCATTCCACGGCTTTGTCGATTCGCGCCAGCGCCGAAGCCTTGCCGATCAATTCGAGCGTGACGCCGATATCGGGCGAGCTGGTTCCCCCCGTCAATGCGACCCGCAGCGGCATCCCCACCTGCCCCATCTTGACGTTCAGCGCCTTGGCCTGTTCCGAGACGGCCTGGCGCAACGCGTCGCGATTCCAGTCTTCCAGCCCGGACAAGCGTTCCCGGAGGGCGGCCAGGACAGGGGCCGCTTCCGTCGTAAGCTGCCTGGCGGCGGCCTTGGCGTCGTACTCCTCGGGTTCCCGGTAAAACCAGACCGCCGCGTCCGCCATCTCGTTGAGGTTCGCGCTGCGCTCCCGCAGGGCCGCCACGACGGCTTCGAGCGCGGGGCCGCCTTCCGCATCGATGCCCCTCGCCTTCAGCTTCTCCTCCAGCAGCGAGGCGATGCGCGTCGGGTCGCCGCTTTTCAGGTATTGCTCGTTGAGCCACTGGAGTTTCTTCGGGCTGAACGTGGACGGCGCGCGGTTGATGCCCTCCAGCGTGAACAGTTCGATCATCTCCTCGCGCGAGAAGATTTCCTGATCGCCATGCGACCAGCCCAGCCGCACCAGGTAATTGAGCAAGGCTTCCGGCAGAAAGCCATCGCGCTCATACTGCATGACGCTCATGGCGCCATGGCGCTTGGACAGCCGCTTGCCGTCCTCGCCGAGAATCATCGGCACATGCGCATAGACAGGCGGCTCCTCGCCGAGCGCGCGAAGGATGTTGACCTGCCGGGGCGTGTTGTTGAGATGGTCGTCGCCGCGAATGACATGGGTAATGCCCATGTCCAGATCGTCGACCACCACCGTCAGGTTGTAGGTGGGCGACCCATCGGAACGCGCGATAATCAGGTCGTCGAGTTCGCTGTTGCTCACCTCGACCCGGCCCTTGACCCGGTCATCGATGACGACCGACCCTTCGCGCGGATTGCGAAACCGGATCACCGGCTGAACGCCCTTCGGCGGATCTCCGGAGCGATCCCGGCAGCGCCCGTCATAGCGCGGCTTTTCCTTGCGGGCCATCTGCGCCTCCCGCATGGCGTCCAGCTCCTCCTTGCTGCAATAGCAATAGTACGCGTCGCCCTGGTCGAGCAACCGCTGGATCACCTCGCGGTAACGATCCATTCGGTCCGTCTGGTAATAAGGGCCTTCGTCGTAGTCCAGTCGCAGCCATTCCATGCCTTCGAGGATCGCCCGCACCGAAGCCTCGGTGGAACGCTCACGATCCGTATCCTCGATTCGGAGGATGAACTGTCCCTGGTTGGCGCGCGCATACAGCCAGGAAAACAGCGCGGTGCGGGCGCCGCCAATGTGGAGATAGCCGGTCGGAGAAGGTGCGAATCGGGTGCGAACAGTCATGGGAAATCAGGTCGATGAAAACTGGCGGGATTATCCCGGATATTGGGCGGAGTTGCCATTGGGCGGCTTGAGAACGTCATCCCGCTGGCGCGGACCTTTGACAGAAATGTCAGACAGTGACAATTTTATTGACACAAATGACCACATTGAAGGCTGATTTCCGTGATGGCGGGATACGACACCGGACGATAACTTGCTGTATAATCACCAACAGTTTAGTGATGACGACTGGTTGGCACGGTTCATGCCTGTAGTGCCCGCAAGGAAGCGGGATGTTTCCTGAAACAACACCAAACCAGTTGAAAACAAGTTCTTAGGAGTCAAACAAAAATGAGACAAGCACAGCAAGGTTTTACACTGATCGAACTGATGATCGTCGTCGCCATCATTGGCATTCTGGCCGCCGTTGCGCTGCCGGCCTACCAGGATTACACCGCGCGTTCCAAGATCGCGACGCTGGTGGCCACCGCCAACGCGGGCAAGACCGCGATGTTCGACTACTACACTCAGGAAGGCAGCATGCCAACCGATGAAAGCACCTGGAAGACTGATGATCTGACTGTGGGTTTCTTCAATGCATTAAACGCGACGAACTACAAGTCTGGCTTGGCCTACACCAAGAACACCAACGGTTCGAATGCAACCGTCACCATCACGTTGTCCAAGATCAACGCCAACGTCAATTCCAACAAGCTGAAGTTTGTGTTTGGCGACAAGGATGGCAAACTGGATTTTCAGTGCGGCACGGATTCCACCAACTCGGTACCCGACAAGTACCTGCCCAAGGAGTGCCGTCAAAACCTGTAATCCTTACTGGCTCGATCCGACTGACCGAGGCCCCTCAATCGAGGGGCCTCGTTGTCTATACCAAGACAAACGATGAGCCGTACAACCCCACGGATCGCCCGTTTTGCCCGAATTGTCGTGAGATACGACATTTTTCGTAGGTTATAATGCCGGGTCTACGACCAGAGACAGCGAAAAACGATCCAGGATGAACGCACCCGCAACAACGGCGAAACTCAATGGCCTGATCCGCAGGCTGGTGGATGATGGCGTCCTCGGCCAGGAACGGGCGCTGGAGGCGCAGCAGCAGGCCAACGCCAGTCAGGCCACGCTGGTCAACTTCCTTGTCGAAAACGACTACGCCAGCCCGGCCCAGGTGGCCCAGGCCGCCTCGGCGGTATTTGGCCTGCCCCTGCTCGACATCGCGGCCATCGAACGCGACGCCATGCCCGCCATCGATCTGAAGGAGTCCCTGGTTCGCAAATACACCGCGCTGCCGATCTTCAAGCGCAACAACCGCCTCTATGTCGCCATCGCCGACCCGATGAACCTGGCCGCTCTGGACGAATTCAAATTCACCACCGGCATGCCGACCGAACCGGTGCTGGCGGAAGTCGACAAGCTGGAAGCGCTGATCGAAAAGGTGCTGGATTCCTCCGAAACCCTGTCGTCATGGCAAGAACTGGATCTGGAAGAGGATCTCGAGAACCTGGAGATTTCGTCGGAGGACGCGGAAGACAATCTGGCCACCACGTCGGAAATGGACGAAACGCCGGTGGTTCGCTTCGTCAACAAGATGTTGCTCGACGCCATTCGTCGCGGCGCTTCGGACATTCACATCGAGACCTACGAAAAACAGTTTCGCGTGCGGTTCCGCATGGACGGCGTGCTCAGCGAGATCGCCAACCCGCCGCTGAACCTGGCGCCCAAGATCATCGCCCGCATCAAGGTCATGTCGCGCATGGACATTTCCGAGCGCCGCATTCCGCAGGATGGCCGGCTCAAGGTGCAGATTTCGCGCAAGCGCGCCATGGACTTCCGGGTAAATACCTGCCCGACCCTGTACGGCGAAAAGATCGTCATGCGCCTGCTGGATCCCTCTTCGGCCAAGCTGGGCATCGACGCGCTGGGTTATGACGATCACCAGAAACAGCTCTATCTCGACGCGCTCGCCAAGCCCTACGGGATGATCCTGGTCACCGGCCCGACCGGCAGCGGAAAAACCGTTTCCCTGTACACCGGCCTGAACATTCTCAACACGCCAGACCGGAACATCTCCACGGCGGAAGATCCCGCCGAGATCAACCTGCCCGGCGTCAACCAGGTCAATGTCCACCCGAAGATCGGCCTGGATTTCGCGGCGGCGTTGCGGGCTTTCCTGCGTCAGGATCCGGATGTCATCATGGTGGGCGAGATTCGCGACCTGGAAACGGCCGAAATCGCCATCAAGGCGGCCCAGACCGGGCACCTGGTGCTTTCGACCCTGCACACCAACGACGCGCCGCAAACGCTCAACCGGCTGGCCAATATGGGCGTGCCGCCCTACAACATCGCCTCTTCCGTTTCGCTGATTATCGCGCAGCGGCTCGCTCGCAAGCTCTGCACCCATTGCCGCGAACTGGTCAGCCTGCCCCGGGAGGCCCTGCTCGAAGAGGGCTTTCGCGAAGACGAACTCGATTCGCTGAAGATCTACCGCGCAAAGGGATGTGATCAATGCACTGGGGGCTACAAGGGTCGCGTTGGTATCTTTCAGGTCATGCCCATCTCCGACGAGATGGGCCGGCTCATCATGGAAAACGGCAACGCCATTCAACTGGCGGACCAGGCCAAAAAGGAAGGCATCAAGGATCTGCGCGAATCCGGGCTGGACAAGGTCCGCCTTGGCATCACCAGCCTGGAAGAAATCAATCGCGTCACCAAGGACTGATAACGGGAGAGGATCAGCATGGCAGCCACGGCGGAGAAAGTCACATTTATCTGGGAGGGGACCAACCGCAAGGGCGACCGCGTCAAGGCCGAGTCGCTCGGCCCTTCCGAAACGCTGGTCAAGGCCGAC
>DRPO01000064.1 GCA_011330835.1 Gammaproteobacteria bacterium
TGTACGCGCATCCTTGCGCGGACAAGCCTCAATCGGCCATCCATGGCCGATTGCCCGAGTTGGCGCGCTGGCGAGGCGGGGCGGGCGAAGGGGGAGGAAGAGCGATTTACGGCTCGTCGGGCTGCGCCCGACGTCGCCCAGGGTTGCATTCGCGGCATCCTGTACTCGATTTTATGCGCTTGGCCTGGCAAGGATGCCAGCGCTCCTTGATCGTGGCTACACGCGGGCCGAGTGCTTTTCCAGTTCGCTGATCAGATCCCGACAGGCGTTTTCCAGGCGCCGCCGGATCTCGGGTTGGCGCTGGGCTTCGTACTGGTCGATGACCCGCTCCAGCGTGATCGCGACTTCGGACAGGGCGGGGAACCCGTAGGCGCCGGCGGAGCCGCTGATATTGTGTACGCGCAGTTTGAGCCGCTTGATTTCAGCTTCATCTTCCGGATTGGCGAGAAATCGGGACAGCTCATTGTTCAAATGCCGACGTTTCTCGGGAAACGACGCGATGTACTCGTTCAGCAGGTCGTTGAGGTTCGATTTCCCCCGGGTCTCTTCGACGGAGTTGATTCTCGATCCGACCAGCCGCACCAGGCGAACGATCTCGGTCGGTTTTTGCACCACTTCATTGCAGCCGGCCTGGAGCGCCTTTTTCGTCAGGCGCTGATCCACATCCGGGGCCGCGGTCAGCAGGATGATGTGGCCGTCGTATCCCTGGCCGCGGATGTCGCGCACCAGGTCCAGTCCGTTTTCGGCGCCGAGAAAATAGTCCACCAGCAATAGATCCGGGTTGTCGCGGGAGATTGCTTTCTTCAGGTCGACGCCGTTGCGGACGATGCCCAAAGGGATGCCCTGTTCGGCGAATCCGAAGCTGTACAGCGCCGCGATTTCGGTGCTGTCCTCGGCCAGCACCACCTGCCCCGGCGAGGCCAGCGGCCTGACATGCCCTTTTCCGGCCCCAGGCGAAACCGCGGCGGCGGGAATTCGCAAGGTAACCGATGTCCCTTCGCCCAGTACGGAATCGATTTCCAGCGTTCCGTCCATCGCTTCGATAATCTTGCTGGCGTGCGCGAGCCCGAGACCGACCCCACTGCGGTTGCCCACGTTCTCTCCCCGGGTAAAGGGTTGCCGAACCGCTTCGACCTGTTCCGGCGGAATGCCGATGCCGGTGTCGGTGATCCTGATGACCAGCGCCGACTGCTTTTCCGAATATTCGGCCTCGAGCAGTACAGCGCCGAAATCGGTAAACTTGATTGCATTGCCGACGAGGTTATACAGCACCCGCCTGAGATGATAATCATCCAGGTAGAGCTGAAGTTCGTCGGTAAACCGGATTTCGTGCGCGAGGGCCAGCTCCCGCTTCTCGGCCAGCGGCAGCAGGGTGGCGATCAGCGAATGCAACATTTGCCGGGGCTGAACATTGCTTTTTTCGATCTTGAGCTGATTGCTGGATATCTTTCCCTGTTCCAGCAGGTTGTCGACCAGCCCCAGCAGGTAGGCGGCGTTGGACTCGATCGCGCTGATTTTTTCCTTGCTTTCCTCGGTCAGCGACAGTTCTTTCCGGATCCAGGCGATATTGCCGAGCATCCCCATGACGGGCGTTCTGAACTCATGGGACATGCCGCTGATAAACCGGCTCTTGGCGTGACTTTCCTGTTGCAGCGAATCGTTGTGGTCTTCCAGGTAATTCTGCATCAGCAGCGACGCCCGCGCCTTGAGCAGTGAATCATGCGCGGCCTGCTGCGCCTTCTCGAGCCTGGCCCGCTCATCCCTGGCGTCGACCAGCACGATCATGAAGCCGGCGTATTCGGGCTCCAGGTGAATATCCGCGGTCACGCCGGTTCCAAGCGTGACCAACGGAAAAAAACCCGTGGCGCGTGTATCGATACCCACCAGCTCCGGCATCAGCTCCTCCAGAGGCCGACCGCTCACCCCGGTCGGGTCGAAACCATAGTCCCGGGGTTTTCCGGAAAACGCCTTGAGTCGCCGCGATGCGTCGAAATAGAGAAACAGCGGATTCAGCCGCCGCCTGAGCCATTGAGCTTCCCGATCCGCGTTCACGCCATGGCCTCCGCCAGATCGAGAAACGCCTGTTCAACGGCTTCCCCGGTGAGCGCGCTGCTCTTGCGCCAGTAATCCGGCGCCTCCGAGAGCGCCAGCATGTCGTCGGTGATCGCCCAGGCCTCTTTCAGGTCCGCCTTGTTCAACAAGCCGATGGATGGCGGATTTTTCAAAAAAGCGTCGATTTCCCCCTTGAGATTGAGCGCCGAAAAATAGGTCTCGGGCCGTGTGCCGTCCGCCACCAGCAGGTAGCCGGAAGCGCCTTGCAGATAGCTCTGACTGACCGTGGTCAACGCGCTGGAGCCCGCCATGTCCCAAATGACGAGCTTGACCTCCTCGCCCGAGGAAAGGGTGACAACGCGAGTCTCCACCTTGACGCCAACGGTAGTGATGTAGTCGTCGGAGAAGATGTTGGATACGAACCGCCTGACCAGGCTGGTTTTCCCCACCGCGAATTCTCCGGTCAGACAGATTTTTCTCAGTTCCATGTCGTAACGCTATTCCTTCTCCAACCCGTCGACGCTGAAGCCGATCTTGTCGCCCAGCAATTGAATCACGCGCTCCAGTTCCCTGAACCAGGCGCGCGTCGCCGATCCGCTCAGCAGGAGATCGCCGTTGTTCGCCTGCATTTCGACGGAGCCGGGAATGCCGATGGTCGATTCCAGCCACGACAGCGCGTCGTTCGCGTCCAGCGTCAAATCGGCGGTATCGATGGCCTTCACCCCGCTGGGCAACATCGTGTTTTCCCGAAGCGCGACATACCATTGAACCGGAGCGGCTCCACTCAACTTGAGTACGCCGTGGTCGATGCTCGCGCCAACCCCCGCGGGAATGTTCAACTGATCGTCAAGGCGGGTCATGACGACTTCCGGCTCCAGGGACAAAAACGGTTTCAGCCGAATGTCCGCCTCGTCGGGCGTCAGGCCCGATTGCTGAAGGATTGTCTCGTTGTCGCCCATGACGGGATCGATCAA
>DRPO01000065.1 GCA_011330835.1 Gammaproteobacteria bacterium
ATTCGACCGCGATCAGTACGCTCCGACCCTTGTCGCGCATCTCGCGGGCGCGATCCAGCGCGGCGGTCCATTTTTGCTCTCGGTCGGGGAACAGGCGGCGGCCCAGGTCGCGGCGCTGGCAGGGCAGGCGCAGCGGTACGCGGCTGGTCGGCAGACGGTAGGCGTCGAGCAGTTCGCGGCGGTCCTCGTGGAGGGTGGCGCTGGTTCCGGCCAGCCGCAGGTAGCGGGGGAAGAATTGCTGGTAGCTGATGCGCGCCAGTTGTTCGAGTTCTTCGCTGGGCGTCAGCGATTCCTTCAGCTCCAGCAGTTGGTGGATGCCCTGCGACCACTTGCGGCCCTCGGCCAGCCTGCCGGTGACGGCGTCGATGATGTGGATCTCGCCGGATTTGACGAGGTAGTCGCGGTCGCGTTCGAACAGGCGCAGCGCGGCCAGCGCCTGTTCGATCAGGTGATTGCGGAAGCGTTCGACCCGCCAGAGTCCGGAACGCTCGCGGCTGGCCTCCTCGACCCGCGCCTGACCGGCGTCGGTCAGTTCGACGCGGCGTTGCGCCGGCCAGAGTTCGAAGTCTTCGCCAGGGATCAGTTGGCGCGCGATCTCCAGCGCGAGCGCCAGATGCGCGGTCTCCAGCAGGGGCTTGCCTTGCCGGGAGAGGATGAACGGGGTCAGGGCTTCGTCCAGCAGGATGCTGTCCGCCTCGTCGATGAGGGCGAAATGCAGGCCGCGCAGCACGGGCAACTCGGCGATGCCGGTCTGCGTCATCGCATCGGCGAGCTGGCGCAGCGGCTCGGGATGACGCTGCGCCCGGGTGGTGTCGCGCAGGTAGTCGAACACCACTTCGTGGGCGGTGCTGAAGGTCAGGTCGGCGAGGTAGTTCTCGCGCCGTTCGGCGTTGTCCATCGCGGTGGCGATGACGCCGACCCGCAGTCCCAGTCTGGCGGCGATCGGTCGCGCGGCGTCCGCGTCGCGTTGCGCCAGGTAGTCGTTGGCGGTCAGCACATGAACCGGGATGCCCGCGAGCGCGGCGGCGCAGGCGGCGAGCTGAATCGCCAGCGACTTGCCTTCGCCGGTCTGCATCTCCGCCAGCCCCTCGTCCAGCATGATGCGCGCCGCGATGATCTGGGTGTCGTAGGCCCGGAGCCCCGTCTGCCGGAAAATGGCGTGGCTGACCAGCGCCACCGCGCGGATGGACGCGGCATGGGCGAGGCCGCGCTGGCGCAGTTCCCGACGGGTTTGCGCAAGGATGGCGTCGAACACCGCCGGACTGGCGCGTTCGAGCGCGGCGGCGAACGCTTGAACCTCGTTCGCGAAGGCCTGATGCCGGGACAGCGGTTTTCGTTGCAGACGGGCTTCCAGCTGTCGCGCCCGACGCTTGAGCCAAGCCAGGGATTCGCGCGGTTCGGGGCGTCGCTCCGCGCGAACGCCGTGGCTCAGGGGGAGGCCGAGGCTGCTCATGACGGACGATCCGTCACGCCTGGCCGGAGAAGTGCTTGAGCAGGAGTTGCTCCCAGCGGATGGCCCATTGTTGCAGCAGGGGCTTGCGGCCATGATCGAAACGCAGCCAGACGCGATTGCCGATATGGTCCACGGTTAGTTCGGGCGCGGCGAGGTCGACGATGAATACCGGGTTCAGCGTTTTCAGCGCCTTCTCGTCTCCGGGGTCGGTCAGAAACGCGCCGCCGTTGCGCGCCGCCAGCGCGGGGCTGGGCAGGCGGTTGGAGCCGGCGGGACGGACGCTCAGTAACCGGGCCTGGCGAGCCGGGCGTTGTTCCGTCCTGAAGGTGATCTGGCCGGGATAGCGGGCGAGCTTTTCGGCGTCGGCCTGCGGTATGGCCGCCCGCAGTCGCAGCGCCGATTCGCCCAGCACGTAACCCAGCGTGTCGCCCTTGTGGAGAAAGCGCCCTGGCAGGTCGCTCAGTCGGGGGATGAAGAGCCGGCCGGGAATGCTGGCGCGGATCACCAGATCGCCGGTCTGCTCGCGCAGGCGATCCAGTTCGCTGCGCACCGAGGCCCGTTCCTTCTCCAGTTGACGGGCCCTGGCCGGGTCGTCCTGGCGGGCGGCCTGAAGGCGGATATCGGTGGCGGCGAGCCGCGCCTCCAGTTGCCGCTGACGGGTATGCAGCAGGTCGTTCCGCAGACGAACCAGGGCCTGCCCCGGCTCGACCGCGGCGCCCTGTTCGACCAGCACTTCGGTCACGAAGCCGTCGGCGGTGGCGCGCACCCGCGATTCGTCCGGAGCGCGCACGACGCCCTGGGTGAGGGTGGCGAAGGGCGCCGGCAGCAGGGCGACGGCGGCGGTCGCCGCCAGCAGGCCGACTGTCACCGTCGCCAGGGCGCGTAGTCGGCGGTTGCTCAGCTCCCGAGACGCCCACAGGTAGCGGGCAATGCGCCAGGCGGGCCGTATCAGCAGAATAAACAGAAAGTACAGCGCCACGGCGATCGCCAGGGCGCGGGAGATCTTCGCCATCCAGGCGACGATGACCGCCAGAATCAGCCAGCGGTATAGCCAGGACGCCGGCCCGTAGATCGCCAGCCACTTGGCTTCGCCGGGGGCGAGATCCAGGTCGGAGGCCCGCGGCGTTTGGAGCAGGAAGCGTTTCGCCAGCGCGATCCAGTAGCGGGTGCTGCGTCGCGCCAGATCCGGGATTTCCAGCCAGTCGGCGAGGAAGTGGTAGCCGTCGAAACGGATCAGCGGATTGGCGTTGAACAGCACCGTGGAGAGACCGCTGATGGTCATGACGACGAAGGCGAGATCCCGCGCCAGCCCGTCGCTGACGTTGAGCCAGACGAGAAACGCGATGGCGGAAAAGGCGACCTCGACGAGAATGCCGGCGGCGCTGACGATCATGCGGGCGTGTTTTTGCGGAAACAGGTTGGCCGCCGAGGCGTTGACATAGGGCACGGGCATCAGCGCCAGCAGGCTGACGCCGATTTCCTGAACCTGACCGCCCCAGTGGCGCACCGCCAGCGCGTGGCCCAGCTCGTGACAGAGCTTGACCAGCGGATAGACGAACCAGACCAGCATCCAGAAGCGGCCCGAGGGCAGGCGGGCGGCGGCGGTCGCCTGGATCTCCGGCCAGTGTTGCAGCGCGAGGACGCCGGCGGGAATCACCAGCAGCGCCAGCAGCAGCGCGCTGACCCCGTGGAACGCCCAGCCGGTCAGCGGTTCCAGCCAGTCGAGCAGCCGGGTCGGGTTGAACAACCGGGCCTTGAACGCGAACGGGTTGACCAGCGACTGGCGTTGCTGGCGATTACGCTTTTCGCGCCGGTAGAACAGTTCCTCGCTGTCCGGCGTCATCGTCGCCTGGATCAGGTCGGCCTGGTGCAGGCCGCCGATGAGCTGGATGATGTCGTGCTGGCTGGGGGCCTTTTCGCCGAGCTGATCCAGCAGTTGCTCCCACAGCGCGTTGATGCTCGTTTGACCGTCCAGGCGGCTGGCCAGTTCGTAGGCCAGCGCGTCGAGGCGGTGATGCCGGCCCGTGACCTCGTCTTCGACAATGTGCCAGACGCGGTTGCGGTACACCTGCCGGTGTAGCTTGAGATGCGGACGGAGCCGGGGCGTGAGTTCCGCGATCCCCGGCCAGTCGGGGCTGAAGAAGCTCTCGCTCATGTCAGGCCGAGCCAGCGCCAGAGTTGCAGGGAAACCCAGTCGCGGAAGGCTTGCCAGGCGATCCGCAACGGCGGCCGGTCGTCGATATGGATCCGGGCGACGCCCTCGAAGCCGGGGCGCAACGGTTGCGCCGGGCTGTCGTCGAAGCGAGCCTCGACCTCGAAGACGTTTCGCTGGTTCTTGATTTGCGCCACCGGGCTGATGTGGGTTATCCGGATCGGGTAGTGGCGCGATGGATCGGCGGAAAAGGCGATGAGACCGGTCAGATCCGGCTGGATCTCGTCGATATCGCGTTCATCCACATCCAGCACAATGCGAAAATCGAGGCTGGGCGTCAACGTCAGCAGATTGTCGCCCTGATCCACTGGCGCGCCCAGCGATTGCGTCAGATCGCCTTCCAGCACGATGCCGTCCAGCGGCGAGCGCAGCTGGGTGCGGGCGAGTTGCTGCTCGATCAGTTCCAGCTTGGCCGTGGCCTCGGCGATCCCCGCCTGAATCACGGCCAGTTTGGCGCGGTCGCGCTCGGCCAGGGCCTGCCCGTACTGGCTGTCCAGCTTGTGAATCTCGTTTTCCGCCTTCTCCTTTTCGAGCTGGAGGTCTTCGTCGTCCAGCTCCACCAGCAGATCGCCCTTGTGAACGCGATCCCCCGGGCGTACGTGAACCTGTTTGATGAAGCCCGACGCGGGGGCCGAGATGCTGCGCTGCACGCTGCCTTCCAGCCTCGACGGCGTCGTGACCTCGTAAGCCACCGGGACGGTTCCCAGCGCGATGAGCGCCGCCAGCGCGCCGCCGAACGCCGCTTTCCAGGCCGCGCCCTGGCGCGACAGCAGCCAGCGTTTCCAGCGCGACAGCCGATCCGCCATGCGGTCGGGGAAGGGCTTGCCGGTGCGGTATTTCATCTTCAGGATGGGCGCCAGAAAACGGCTGATCTGTTCGAACAGCGCCAGCTCCTCGCTGTCGAACGGCTGGCCGGCCTCGCGCTCGAACAGCAGCGCGCCGATTACCTCATCGTCGCAGATCAGCGGCGCGGTGCAGAGGCAGCCCGTGTCGAAGCGATCCTTCAGCGCCTCGTGCTTGAGGGTGATGTGACCCGAGGCCGGGGCGTCCTCCGGTGGCGGAAGAGCGATGAGCGCCGCCTGATCGCTGGCCTCGTCCATGGCCGCGACCACGGCCTGGGAAAACGGCTCGCGCGGCGCCAGCGCGGCGGTGCGGGAGATGGCTTCAAGGCCCGTCTTGCGCGAGCGCATCATGCCCAGAAAGACGCGCTCGCAATCCAGCTCGGCGGCCAGTTCGGTGGTCAAGGCCGTCGCAGCGGCGCTGAACCGCTCCGGCGCCAGCGTGGCCGCGATCAGCCGGGTCAGCTTGCCCAGCCGCTCGCGGGTCGAATCCGCCTCGCCACAATCATTGCGCAGCAACTGCTCAAGCCAGGGAATGCCCTGTTGCAGCCGGTGCAACGCCTGCTTCGCCAGCTCGGTATCGCCCCCCTTGAGCAAAAAGGCCGCGACGCCGGGCAGCCCCTTGTCCAGCAGCAGCGGATGCGCGATGGTCAGCGCCGATGTCGAAGACTGCCCGTCCGGGCCCTCCACCGCCTTGATGACCGGCTTGTTGTGCTGGATGGCGAGATTCGCCGCCGCCTCCAGCGCCGGAATGATCGGCGCGTTTCGCGGATGTCCAACCAGGACGGCGTGATCGGGATCGCCCGACGCCGGGCGCACGGCCCCCGCCAGCGCGCACTGGGTTTGCAGCCATTGGTAGATTGGTTTGCTACTCATCCTTGATTGTTGTCCCGAAAAGCTCCGGTTGCCTCCGCGTTCCACGCAGGGGCTATACTTCCCGCGCCCGAGAATACCCCGTCCAGGGCGTGTAGATTTTCGTCGAGGGCAAGGCGTAAAAACGCAGGCATAGTGGGTCTACGTCAAGTTTTTACAACGCAGCTATCGGCGAAAAGATGCGCGGCCTGAACGGGGTATTCTCGGGCGCGGGAAGTATTTCCTCCTCTTTCGTCTATCGACCGGGCGGGAGGGGGCTTTAGGATTTGGGTCACATTATGTTTTGAGAGCCTGGTGGTTGCGCATCTTGTCACGAGGTTGAGGCTGCCTATTGTCTGGGTCATGATGTGTGTACGGAGGCAGCGCCATGAATATTACTTTGTCGATAGATGAGAATCTTGTGTCGGAAGCGCGCAAGATCGCCCAGAGTATGGGGAAAAGCCTCGACCAGTTGATTCAGGAAGATCTGGAGCGCCTGATCAGAAAGCATCATCTCGAAGCAGATTTGCGTGAATTTCGGTCGCTGGACGGGAAAGGGCATTCACAGAGTTGGCGATTCGACCGCGAGAGTATCTACAGATGAGACTTGCATTTGAGGTATTTCTGGTTGCGAAAAGATTATTTCCGAGGCGCTGGATATCTCACAGGATCGTGGTTTCTCGCTTGGCTCTGGTTCTAAGCCAAATCTTCTTCAGTTATCCGTTTCCGCCACCCAATGAGCGATCCTTGCCGCGATCAGGGCCGCGATGATCGCCGCGCCCGCGTAGAGCGCGATCGATAGCGGGGAGGCGTCGTATCGCCAGGTCGCCCGCAGTAGCTTGAACAGGGCAATGGTCAGCGGGCCGAAACCGAGCAGGAAGGCGGACCACCAGAGCAGCAGCCGACCGCCGACGCCCATCTCGCGCGGTTCGATTCTTCCGGAGAAACGCAGGAACAGCAGCGTGGCCGCGCTGGCGATGATGAGCACTCCTGTCAGCAACGATTTCACGGGCTGAAAATCTCCTTGAAGACGGGGTGTCGGCGGATCAACTCCAGCGCTTCCCTCAGCAGGCTCTTGCCGGGTTCGGTGACGTGCCAGGTCGATGCGCCGGAAGGGTGGGGCAAGGGGATGAGGTCGATCTCCCGGTTGTCGCGGGCGATGCGATGGGTTTCGCCGATGACCTCCCGCAACGTCTTGAAATCAAGAAAGCGGGAAATGGCGAGCTTGCCGACGGGGATGATCAGGGCCGGTTTCAGCAGGTCGATTTCGGCATCGAGCCAGCGCGCGCAGCGCCGGATTTCTTCAGGCCCGGGCGGACGGTCGCCGCCGCGGGGCTTCTTGCCGGGAAAACAGCGACACACGGCGCTCATATAGACCCGGCGGCGAAAGTCGTCCTCCTCGGCGCCAATGCCAGAAAACCACCGGAACAGCGTTTTCCCCGCCGTCCAGGCGAACGGTTTGCCGGTGAGAATCTCCCGGTCTCCCGGCGCCTGCCCGATCAGCATCATCGGCGACCGAACAGCTTCGCCGTGTACCGGTGGACCTAGCATGTCCGGGCAGGCGTGGCACCGAATGAGCTGTTGTTGCAGATTTTTCAGAGCGTTGGTCATTTTGGACGCAGGGTTCGGCGGCGGGTTGATGATACGACAGGTTGGCGGGCTGTTGGAGCGTTGCGCTGTTTTGTTGCTTGTCGCGATGGCGCGCTCGTCGGCGGCTCGTCGCCTCGGGGTGTGTCGAGGCGTTTTCTGGGAGCGCCGGCATCTTGCCGGCAAAGGCGTTGAGTATTGCTGTTGAGGTTGTCGTTTCCCGGTAAGCGGGTGTGGTGGCGGGTTTCGCGCCCAGATGCCTCGTACTTCTTTTCTGGCTTATGGCGCTCGGGCGCGAGTGACTTTTCTTTGCTCGCCCAAAGAAAAGTCACCTAGATACCCGCCACAGACGAAAATCTCACATTCACTGCACGCGTCCTTGCGCGTCTGGCGGTGTTGAAAAGGCTTGTCATATGAGTGATATGACGGCGCCTTTTCGCCTAGCCAGACGCGCAAGGCCACGCACATTGAATGCAAGATTTTCATCTGCGGCGGGTATGGAA
>DRPO01000066.1 GCA_011330835.1 Gammaproteobacteria bacterium
CAAGACATTTTAAGCGCGATTGCCCTGCGGGAATGACGGGGTATCGTTCCGTTAATCCGCTGTTCGGGATATACTTCTCGCGATCAAGAATACCCCATTCATGGCGCGCGTCTTTTCGCCGATAGCTGCGTTGCAAAAACTTGACGTAGCTCCACTATGCCTGCGTTTTTGCGCCTTGCTCTCGACGACAATGCACGCACCCTGAAAGGGGTATTCTTGAACGCGAGAAGTATAGAATCGCGGCTTGTTTTCACTCCCCCGGAGCCAGTTCGATGCGTGTTTCCCAGTTTCCGCTGTCCACTCTGAAAGAGACGCCCGCCGACGCCGAGATTGTCAGCCACAAGCTGATGCTTCGCGCGGGGCTGATCAAGCGCCTGGCGGCGGGGCTGTACACTTGGATGCCGCTGGGGTTGAAGGCGCTGCGCAACGTGGAGCGAATCGTTCGCGAGGAGATGGAACGCGCCGGCGCGGTGGAGTTGCTGATGCCGACGGTTCAGCCCGCGGAGCTGTGGCGGGAATCCGGTCGCTGGGAGCAGTACGGACCCGAGTTGCTGCGGTTCCACGATCGCCACGACCGGGAGTTTTGCTACGGGCCGACGCATGAGGAGGTCATTTCCGACGTGGCGCGGCGGGAGATTCACAGCTACAAGCAGCTCCCGGTGAATTACTACCAGATCCAGACCAAGTTTCGCGACGAGATCCGCCCTCGTTTTGGCGTCATGCGCGCCCGCGAGTTTCTGATGAAGGACGCCTATTCCTTCCATCTCACCGAGGAGTCGCTGAACGAGACCTATAAGGCGATGTTCGCCGCCTATACGCGCATCTTCGAACGCCTCGGCCTGAAGCATCGCGCGGTTCAGGCCGATACCGGCGCGATTGGCGGCAACGCTTCGCACGAGTTTCATGTGCTGGCCGATTCCGGCGAGGACGCGATCGCGTTCTCGGACGAGAGCGACTACGCGGCCAATGTCGAACTGGCCGAAACGCTGCCCCTGGGGCCGCCGCCCGCGCCTTCCGAGTCCATGGAAAAGGTCGCCACGCCCGGCAAGGAGTCGATCGCCGAGGTCTGTGAATTTCTCGGCGTCGAACCGTCGCGCTGCATCAAGACCCTGCTGGTCAAGGGCGAGGAAAAGAACAGCGTCGTCGCACTACTGCTGCGGGGGGATCACGAACTCAACGCCATCAAGGCCGAAAAGCTGGCGGGCGTGGCCGCGCCGCTGACGCTGGCCAGCGACGAGGAAGTGGTCGCGGCGGCGGGTTGCCGGCCTGGATCGATCGGGCCGGTCGGCCTGTCGATTCCCGTCATCGCCGATTACGCCGCGCTGGCGCTGGCCGACTTCATCTGCGGCGCCAACGAGGATGGCTACCACCTCAAGGGCGTCAACTGGGAGCGCGACCTGCCCACCCCGCCGGCGGCGGATATCCGCAACGTCGTCGAGGGCGACCCCAGCCCGGATGGCAAGGGCAAACTCTCCATCCTGCGCGGCATCGAGGTCGGCCACATCTTCCAGCTCGGCAAAAAGTACACCAAATCCATGAACATTTCGGTGCTGGACGAGAAAGGCAAGTCCACGATTCTGACCATGGGCTGCTATGGCATCGGCGTCTCCCGGCTGGTCGCCGCCGCCATCGAGCAGAACCACGATGACGCCGGCATTATCTGGCCCGACGCCATCGCGCCGTTCCATGTCGCGCTGCTACCCATCAACTACAAGAAATCGCCCCGACTGCGCGAAGCGGTCGATGCGCTCCACGACGCCATGGAAAAAGCCGGCATCAAGACGCTGCTCGACGACCGGAAAATCCGTCCCGGCGCGATGTTCGCCGACATGGAACTGATCGGCATTCCGCACCGCATCGTATTCAGCGAACGCGGGCTGGATGAAGGCGTGCTGGAATACAAGGCGCGCCGGGATACCGAAGTGACCTCCGTGCCGATGGATGAGGTTATCGACTTCCTGCTGGAGAAGATCGGTTAGCCATTACAGAAAGCAGTAGTCCCAGCCGATCCCCGTCTCTTTACCGAGTTGTTCGAGAAACGCCTCGGTGGGGGCGGCGTCACCCCGATGTATGCCGTGGATCAGCGCCGCCTGCCGGGCAAGACAGGCGGCGCGCGACGGCCAACGCAGGGTGAGCAACGGGTTTTCCCGACCACAATGCCGACACACCGCCGCTTCATCCGAGATATCCCTCCAATCCACGGGAGTTCCGCAATCAGCGCAACGGGGAGGCCGTTCGCGCCCAAACCGGAAAAGCGGCGCGTCGCTCACCACAGGCAACTCAATGTAAACGAACGGCTTCTCACCCTCGGGCCGCAGGCGCAATGACGGCATGCAACCCACGAATGCGATATGTCGCATCAGCCTGTCACCGGCAAAAAAGCGCCGTTCCCACCACGCTTCGCCGATCAGGCCCAGTTGCCGCAAGCTGGCTTCGAGATTATTGCTATAGTCAGAGGAATCAAGGGGATGAAGAACAAGCATGGGGCAACCGGCAAGGGACGCGAAACGTCACGTTTCGTCAAAGTTGCGGCCATTCTACTTGATATTCTCGCAAAAGCGGCCATACTTGTTCAGTGTATTATAATTTTCTTATATTTAGACGCGCCTCTCGCGACCAGGGATACCCCGTTCAGGGCCATAGAAAGTACGAGGTGGTTATGATGTTGAATTTACTGATCAGTTTTTTCCTTGCCGCGGTTGTCGGCATTACCGCGTCCTCCATTTATGGCGCCGAACACCTGTCCCAGCACGCCTGGGTGGAGCAGTTGATCTGGGCGATCGTCATTGCCGGCGTCGTCAGCGAAGGGCTTTGCGCCATTGTCAGCAGCCATCTGTGCGGCAAGGCGAAGTGGCTCAGATTGATGGTCTGTCACAGCTCACGCTGTAAACAGGCTTAACCCGAATTTCCGCCAGAAAGCGGCTGACGCGGATCAACCACAGTATTAATAGTTTCATATATTGTCGCGCTCAGTCGGCGCGTACCGACTGGTCCCTCTGAGAGGGTGAGGGCTCCACGACCGAACCCCACCGCCCCCCCCTATCCGTCATTCCGGGCTGAGTGGAGCGAAGACCCGGAATCCAGAACAAGGCGCTGGATTCCCGCTTTCGCGGGAATG
>DRPO01000067.1 GCA_011330835.1 Gammaproteobacteria bacterium
CCCCGACGGCGCCGCCCCCGCCATCGAAGATCTTGGCGACATGCAAGGGCCCCTGAAAGAACGCGTCGAAGCCATGGAAGCCCGCATCCTGCGCGAAACCCTGATCCGCCACCGCTGGAACAAGACCCGCGCCGCCCAGGAACTCGGCCTGTCCCGCGTCGGGCTGAGAAACAAGCTGGAACGCTACGGGCTGGAGCGCAACAGCAACATTGAAACGCTCAACGGCGACGCCGCATGACCCGCCACTCGCCCACACCGCTCAAGACCGCACCGCTGGCGATGCTGAACATAGACCAGCCTGGCGCCACGCAAGCCGTGGACGAACAAACCTGGATCGACGTCATCCGCAAGATGGACGCGATCTACGCCGACCTCGTCCACTATCAGGTCGAACTCGAACGCAAGAACGCCGACCTGGAAAACACCCAGCGCTTCATTCGCAGCGTGCTGGCCTCGATATCCGACGTCTTGATCGTATGCGACCTCAATGGCCGGATCCAGCAAGTCAACCCCGCCCTGGAACAGGCCATCGGCGCCGCCGAGGAAGACCTGCTCGGCCAACCGCTCAAAACCCTGTTCACGCCCGAATTCCACCCCCGCATCGACAACTTCCCCGACCACATCCGCACCGACGACGCCCTGATCGACTGCGAGGTCTCGCTGCAACACGTCAACGGCGACCCCATCCCCCTGGCGGTCAATTGCAGCGTCCGCCACGACCACCGCAACCGCCCCAGCGGCTTCGTCATCACCGGACGCCCGCTGGGCGAACTGCAACGCGCCTACCGCGAACTCGCCCAAGCGCACGAATCGCTGAAAGCCACCCAGCAACAACTCGTGCAATCCGAAAAAATGGCCTCCCTCGGACGCCTCGTCGCCGGCGTCGCCCACGAACTGAACAACCCCATCAGCTTCCTCTACGCCAACATGTTCGCACTGGACGACTACGAACAGCGCCTGACCCGATACCTCACCGCCATTCACAACGGCGCCGGACGGGAAGAACGCGAGGCGCTGCGGCGCGAACTGGACATCGACGCCCTGATGAAAGACATGGGCTCACTCGTCGGCGGCTCCCGCGAAGGCGCCGAGCGCGTCAGCGCCATCGTCCAAAACCTGCGCCGGTTCTCCACCCCCCAAGATCAAAAACCCAGCGAATTCGACCTCGCCGCGCTCGCCCGCCAGGCCGTCTCCTGGGTGCTCAAGGCCAGCAACATCAAACCGCGCATCCACTATGACATGCCCGAAACCTTCCCCATCATCAACAACGAAGGCCACATCCACCAAATCCTGATCAACCTCATCCAGAACGCCCTGGACGCTTTTCAAGAGCAAGAAAACCAACGCGAACCGCAACTCCTCATTCGCCTGCGCGAGGACGACCAGATACATATCGACATAGCCGACAACGGCCCCGGCATCCGCGAAGCCGACCTCCCCCGCCTGTTCGACCCCTTCTTCACCACCAAGCCCGTCGGCAGCGGCACCGGACTCGGCCTGTACATCAGCTACGGCCTCGCCACCGAGCAATGCGGCGGCGCATTGACCGTCCGCAACCGGCGGCAAGGCGGCGCCTGTTTTACGCTAAGCCTTCCCGGAGAAAGGGAAAAATAAAGCATTGGAAGCGGGAAAAGCGCTCATTGGGAATCCAGGGCTTCACATCAATCGTTGCGTATATTCTCGCAGTCACGGTGGCGCTCCCAATAATTCCCTCTCCCC
>DRPO01000068.1 GCA_011330835.1 Gammaproteobacteria bacterium
CCAAAGGCGCATCAGGCAAATCGAGGTTGCCGTTTGCAATGCCTGATGCGCCTTCGGCTTATCAGGCTTACGGCGCTTGCTCAATTATGGGGCGGTATGCCACGGTGGATCCGTCGCTTCGCTCCTTGATCCACCCTACCGGATCATGGGTAATCAATTCAGTTGGCGAGCCCGGGCAGAGTAGGGTGGATCAAGCGAAGCGGATCCACCAGTTTGACCAGTCGTCATGATGGTGATCCATCCACTCAAACGATCCAAACCCGTAGGCCTGGCAAGCCAAAGGCGCATCAGGCAAATCGAGCCACGCCCCCGGCGGCTCAAGCCGCGCGAGTCGGTTGTTCGAGTAATGCTTCGACAAATGGCGTCTTTTTCGATGCGCTCACAACCAGTCCCTCGCGGGCGCGGGTCATCCCGACATACAGCAGCCGGGCGTCCGCTTCGACCCGATCCGGGTTTTCGCCCAGATCGCCGACGCCGATGAGAATCACGCGCGAAAACTCCAGCCCCTTTGCGCTGTGAATCGTTGTTAGCAATACCTTGTTTTCCCGGGCGTCGTATTTGGCCTTGGACGGCCCTTGTTGCGCCCAGTAATAGGGAATGCGGTCATTGTTCAACTTCTCGATGAGTTTGCGACCCTGCCATTTCTTGGCATAGAAAACACCGATATCGTTCAGCGCAATCCCGTTTTTTCGCCATTTCGCAATGCACTTGGCGGCGAACGCCGCCTCGTCGTCGAAGCTTCGTTTCTTGCGGACAATAGGCTTGGGGCCGCTGACGCCGCAGGCCTGAGGGTCGATCAGCGCATTTGGTTTATCTTGCGACGACGCATCGCCCGCAAACTGCTCGAGGAAGTCGCGCGCAAATGTCAGAATCTCCCGGCTGTTGCGGTAATTGACCTTGAGAATTGTCGTGCGGCCCTTCGCCTTGATGCCCACGCTACTTAACGAAAAGCCCAATGACCGCGAATAGATCGATTGAGCGTCATCATAGAGAAAAAGCAGCGAATCGCTTTTTGGGTCGATCATCTGGGTAATCAGACGCAACCACTCCGGTGCGAAATCCTGTCCTTCGTCGATCATGACCGCATCGTATTGCGCGCGAGGAATCCAGCCCTTGTCGACAGCGTCGATGACCGCCTCTACGCGATGCTTCCAGGCGTCATCGCCGTTGAACTGAAGGTCGGGGCAGTAATACTGCAACTGTTGAGCGCACCAGCCGTGGAAATGGGCGACCTCCACCTTGCCCGACAACTCCCGGTCTTGCAGCAGGCTGCGCAGCTTTGACGCCATGACGATGTTGTAACAGAGCACCAGCACCGGCTTGGTAGCCGCCTGGGCCAACTGCCGGCAGCGATAACCGAGAATCAGCGTCTTGCCCGACCCGGCCACCCCATGAATCACCCGGTGTCCGCCGCCGAGACTCCGCGCCAACTGCTCCTGTTGCAGGTCGAGCACGCGCACGATATCGGGAATCGTCTCTTCAGTCGTTTCCTCATCATCGCCGGGAAACAACTCCCCCGGCGCCGAGACACGGATCTCTGGAAACAGATGATAGCGGATCTGGTCGATCTGCGGTTTGGTCAGCCTGTCGCCGAAAGCATGGTCGAACATCCCCCACAGCCGCTCCTGGAACGCCTCCGGATCAGTTGAAGAGGTCATCTCATCCTTGCAGATCAGGCGGCGCCCCGGAAGAACCGTCTCCCGCAAGGCCTCCTCGCCCATCGCCTCGAACCGCCGCCGGGTAATATTCGTCAACACCACCCCGAATCCATAGGGACAAATCAGATTTCCCCGGTACTGACCCTCCGGAACAGACAGCGCCGGATCGGCCTTCAGCTTGTTGACAATGTTGTACGCATACTGACGCGCCTGCTCCAGCGGGTTGGGTTTTGTCACCAGCCCCTGAGCCGTCAGCAACTCCACGGACTTGGTGTTGATAGCGCGGATCGTATCCGGCCTCCAGTCTTTCACCTCCAGCAACAGCAAACCGCGAGAAGGATGCAGCACAACAAAATCCGGGTAACGCCGCATTGTCCCCGCCGGCGGCTCATGCCAGACCAGATAATCGTCCTCCAACAGCATCTTCAGACGTTCGGCAAAGCGTCTCTCACCCGGCGTCATCCGGGAACGCGTCGATTTCGTCAACTCGGGAAAAATGGTGGCCATAATCAGCGACTCCCTGTCCAAGCGTAATGAATCGCCGCCATTCTACTCCCGGAAAGCGATACAAAATTTGAGCCAGCCGACAAAACCGGGAGACACCATTAGGGTGGAATACGCAACCAGCCCGGAACAGCGCGGAGCGAAGACCGCATTCGGTACAAAAAGATCGCCAAAGTCGTAGGCCTGATAAGCCACAGGCGCATCAGGCAAATCGAGGTTGCCGTCAGTCTACGTGGATGCGGAAACATCGGAGTGTCTTAATCCCTTTTTCATCAGGGCTACGTTCAAACAGCACTCATTATTGACAACCGTCTCCGCAAACAACGTCTTAATCCCTTTTTCATCAGGGCTACGTTCA
>DRPO01000069.1 GCA_011330835.1 Gammaproteobacteria bacterium
AGCTCCGCCCCTGGCTCCAGCAACTGCGGCTCATTGGCGCCGTCGAAGGCGGTATTCAACTCCCCCGAGCCCTCCGGCTGGGCGCTGCCGTCGCTCTCAACGGAAATCAGGGGTTTGCTCGACAACAGGCGGATTTTCAAATCCGAACCCAGCGGCGTGAGATCCGCGCTGATCTGGACATCCTTGACCGTCTCCGCGCCGGTGTTGGCCAGCGTCTCGACGAACACCATGCGCCACTCATCCCCCTGGCGAAACATCTGCTTGAGTTGCTTGTAGGCGAGAATATCGGCTTGCGCCGCGCCGGAGGCCAAAGCCGCCGCGGTCGCCACAAGAATGGATTGTCTGACGGATCGTTTCATGATTCTTCCCCGGAGGTGGTTGCCGTCATCGCGTCGAGCGCCGCGTAGGCGGCCTGGCGGTAGAGCGCGCTCAATGACGGCAGGTTAAACACAAAGCGAGTCAGTTGTTCCACTGTCCCGCCGTATTTGATGACGGCCATGGCGAAGTGAATCAGCTCGGTCGCCTGGGCGCCGACGATGGTCGCGCCCAGCAAACGGCCGCTGGCCCGGTCGGCCACCAGCTTGACCATCCCCAGCTCCTCGCCGAGCATGGGGCCGCGCACGTTCTCCCGATAGTGGGCCGAGCCGGTCACCGGATCGAATCCCGCCTCCCGCGCGGCGCGCGCGTCCATCCCCACCGAGCTGAGTTCGGGAATGGTGAAAATCCCGCCGGGAATCAACTCGTCCACCGGGCCGCGCTGATGGTCGAACATGTGGCAGGCCGCCACCCTGCCCTGCTCCATGCCCGCCGAGGCCAGCGACGGGAAGCCGACGACATCCCCGGCGGCGTAGATGTTCGGTTGCGAGGTGCGCATCTCGCCATCGACGGCGATGGCGCCCCAGTCGGTCAAGGCCACCCCGGCGGCTTCCAGATTCAGTCCTTCGATGGCCGGCTTTCGGCCCAGGGCGACGAACACCGTCTCGGCGGAGGCCAGCGTGCCATCGTCGAGACGAACCTCGACCTGGTTTTTCTCGACCTGTCGCAACCCCTCGGCGCGGGCGTCGTGGCGCACCACCATGCCCGCCTCGATCAGGGCCGCCTCCAGAAAATCCGTGGCTTCCGGGTCGATGAACCCCAGCAGCCGGTCGCGACCGTTGATCAGCGTCACCTGGACGCCCAGCGCCTGAAAGATCGAAGCGTACTCACAGGCGATCACCCCGCCGCCCAGCACGATCATGGAATGCGGAATCGCATCCATGCGCAGCAGGGTGTCCGAGTCGTGAACCGCCTCGCCATCCACCGGCAACTCCGGCGCCGGGCGCGGATGCGAACCGGTGGCGATGAGGATGTAATCCGCGCTCAGCCGCGTCTCGCCGTCGATCTCGACAGTATGCGCATCGACGAATCGCGCCTCGCCGAGCCGTCGGGCCACGCCGCGCGCGCGAAAGCCGCTTTCGATCTTCTCCCGCCAGCGCGAAACCAGGTGGCGCTTGAGCGCCATGAAGCTGCGAATGGTCGGCATGGGCTGGCCCACCACGCCGCGCCGCCGACCGCCCGCCAGATAGAGCGCCGACTCGCGCAACGTCTTGCTCGGGATGGTGCCGGTATTGACCCAGGCGCCGCCCGCCGGCCCCTTGTCGATCACGCAGACCGACTTGCCGTAGTACGCCGCCTGCAGGGCGGCCTTCTCCCCCGCCGGGCCGCTGCCGATGACAATCAGATCAAATTTTTCCATAGCCACGCTGTCCGACACTGGAGTGAGGGGAGGATTCCTGCCCCAATCAGGGGTTCTGGCGCAAACCGTCGCGGTGACGCCATAATTGTGACGGGTTCCCGTATCCCTGCATTGTGAATCAACGCATTACCCTCGGGCAAGAGCGAACCAATGACATGACGGCCTTCTTCGACAATTTTCTGGCGCTGACGCTCGACGCCGCCCCCTGGCTGGCGCTCGGCCTGGCGCTCGGCGGGCTGATGAAGTCGCTGATTCCGCTGGGCTGGCTGGAACGCCACCTCAAGGGCGAAGGACTCGGACCGGTGATCAAGGCTGCGCTGCTCGGCGCGCCGCTGCCGCTGTGTTCCTGCGGCGTGCTGCCCGCGGCCCTGGGACTGCGGCGCGCCGGCGCCTCGCCAGCGGCGACAACCTCCTTCCTCGTCTCGACCCCGGAAACCGGCGTCGATTCCGTGGCCGTCACCTACGCCCTGCTCGGGCCGGCGATGACCCTGGCCCGCCCAGTGGCCGCGATCGCCTCGGCGATCGCCGCCGGACTGCTGGTGGGCCGCCGCGCCACGATCCGGCCCGTCGCGCCCGTTGCAACCCTTTCCGCCAACGCCATATCCCTCGTTCCGGTCAAAAGCGATTGCCGCGCGCCGGCAGGCGACAAGGCCGGAGACTCATGCTGCGGTTGCGGATCGAACGAGCAGCCCGCCTCCCCGCGAAACGCCTGGCTCGACGGCCTGCGCTACGCCTTTCGCGACCTGTTCGGCGACATTCTGCCATGGATGCTGGTGGGACTCCTGTTCGCGGCCGCCATCCAGACCTGGCTGTCCGCCGACTTTCTGGGGCGTTGGGGCAGCGGCCTGCCCGCCATGCTGATCATGATCGCCGTCAGCATCCCGATGTACGTCTGCGCCACCGCCTCGACCCCGGTCGCCGCCGGACTGATGCTGGCCGGCATATCGCCCGGCACCGTACTGGTATTCCTGCTCGCCGGCCCCGCCAGCAACATCGGATCGCTGGGCGTCATCCGCAAGGAACTGGGCCAGCGCGCAATGACCGCCTACCTCGGCGCGGTCATCGGCGTCGCCATCCTCTCCGGACTGGCCCTGGACGCCCTCCTGAGCGCCCTGAACCTCAGCGTCTCCGCCCAGATCGCGGCCAGCGACCACCTCTTGCCCGCCTGGATCGAATGGCTGGGCCTCGCCGTACTGCTGGCGGCGAGCATCGACCTTCTGCGCGGAAAAGCGGCGTCTGTCCGGGCTCGCGCATCGGATTGAAACGCCAGGGCGGGAAGCATGCGAGATCGCCGGCATCGTGGAACAGGTGGCGCTCTGCTTCACCGGCTGGACGGTGACGCCCAAGCGCTCCGACGACCGCTTCCGCTTC
>DRPO01000070.1 GCA_011330835.1 Gammaproteobacteria bacterium
AGACAAATTGGAGGTGCTTGTCCGGGAGGATGGCGCGATTCTCTTGCGTCCAGTGCCAGTGGGTATCCGCGCCCTATATGGCATTTTGCCGAAACCTCCCAGGCCTGTTTCTCTTGAGGAGATGGATAAGGCTATCCGGGAAGGGGCCAGTGAATGATCGGCATCGATACCAATGTGCTGGTGCGCTACCTCACGCGCGATGACCCTCTTCAGGCCGAAATGGCGCGTGAATTTCTTCTGAACGCCTGTACGCCAGAGGAGCCAGGCGTTATCGATCGCGTGGTTTTGTGTGAGCTGGTATGGGTGTTGGAACGATCCTATGGTTACTCCAGGAGTCAAATTACGCAAACTCTGGAAAAGCTTTTTCGCACCAGACAATTGGTGATCGAAAATCCGGGAGCGGCGATGTCGGCTTTGCGCCTGTACCGACAAGGGCGGACGGATTACGCGGACGCGCTGATTGGGGTCGGTAACAGGCTTACGGGCTGCGAAAACACGGTGACTTTTGATCGGAAGGCGGCGAAACTGGATGAGTTCAGGCTATTGGACTCCCGATCCATCCCGTGACAGGATCAAGAATACCCTATGGGAACGGGACGTCCCTCAAACCATGAACATTACCTTCCGACAACTTCGCATCTTCGAATCCGTGGCCCGCAACCTCGGCTTTACCCGCGCTTCGCGGGAATTGCATCTTAGCCAGCCCGCTGTCTCCATACAGGAGACGGGGTTGAACAACCTGCATCGTTTGCCCTAGAATGTATGACATGAC
The DNA here is from genome assembly GCA_011330835.1 of Gammaproteobacteria bacterium. Classification (GTDB taxonomy): domain Bacteria; phylum Pseudomonadota; class Gammaproteobacteria; order UWMA-0217; family UWMA-0217; genus HyVt-560. The sequence goes on from DRPO01000070.1 coordinate 773, forward strand.
ATACGGGAGGCCTGTCCATGCGAATCAACGCCCGGCTCAGCGACAGTTATGAAGAAAAACTGGCGCTGATCCAACACTACTCCGGCAAGACCCGAACGGAAATTGTCAGGGAAGCGCTGGATCAGTACCTGCAAAACGCGGTGGAGGAAATCCAGCAGACCTCGCTGAGCAACAACAGAAAGATTCTGGAAATGCTGGGGGGCATCGCGGAGGGTCCGGAAGACCTCTCGGAGCGGTACAAGGATCAGATCGAGCAAGGCTTGAAGGACAAGCATGGTATTGACTGATACCGGTTTCTGGTTTGCATTGATCAACCGAAGGGACAAGCATCACCGCGCGGCTGTCGACTACATGAGCCACGCCAGCGAACCTCTCGTTTCGACATGGCCGGTGATCACGGAAACCTGTTATTTGCTGGGCCGCTCCCTGGGCGTTCGGTATCAACTCCGATTCCTGGAGATGGTTTCTTCCGGCCTGCTTGAAGTGGCGACAATTCATCTGGAGGATATGGACAGGGTGTACGCGCTCATCCAGAAATACGCGGAACTTCCAATGGATCTGGCGGACGCTTCTCTGGTGCTTTTGGCGGAAAAGTTGGGGCATGGACGAATCCTTTCCACCGATCAGCGTGATTTTCGCGCCTATCGCTGGAAGAACCATCAGCCGTTCGAGAATCTGTTACTGCCTGATGGTTGAGCCTGGCGCGAAGCCTCAGAACCGGGACGGCTTCGTCCCTCCAGCCAATGAACATTACCTTCCGACAACTTCGCATCTTCGAATCCGTGGCCCGCAACCTCGGCTTTACCCGCGCTTCGCGGGAATTGCATCTCAGTCAGCCCGCCGTCTCCATGCAGGTCAAGCAGCTCGAAGAGGCCGCCGGGCTGCCGCTGTTCGAGCAGATCGGCAAGCGGATCTACCTCACCGACGCCGGCGGAGAAATGTTGCGCTACGCCCGCGCCATTCTTGAACTTATCGACGAGGCCGGCGAGGTTTTCGAAGACATGCGCGGCCAGGAAGGCGGTTATCTGCGGCTCGCCGTCGCCTCCACCGCCAACTATTTCGTCCCCCGGTTGCTCGCGACTTTCTGCCAGCGCTACCCCAGGGCGCAGGTCAGTCTCGATGTAACCAACCGCCAGCAACTGCTGCAAGCCCTCGCGGACAACAGCGCCGACCTCGTCATTATGGGGCAGCCGCCGACCGGCATGGATCTCGTCGCCGACACATTCATGGACAACCCGCTGGTCGCCATCTCGTCGCCCGACCATCCTCTCGCCGGTCAGCGCGACATTCCTCTCCAGCGACTCCAGCAGGAAACCTTTCTCATTCGCGAGCAGGGTTCCGGCACCCGCTCCGCCACCGAGCGTTTTTTTAGCCAGCATGGGCTGTCGCTCTCCAGCACCATGGAAATGAGCAGCTCGGAATCCATCAAGCAGGGCGTTGAAGCCGGTCTCGGTCTCGGACTACTGTCCGTGCATACACTGGAAATGGAGCTCGCCCTCAAGCGACTTTGCATACTGGATATTCTCGAGCTGCCAATTCATCGATATTGGTACATCATGCACCGCAGCGGCAAGAGGCTCACGGCGGTGGCGAGAAATTTTCGGAAATTCGTGGTCGAGGAGGGCAAGGGGCTGATGAATTTGCCCGCGGCCTCTGAAAATGGCCGGGGGTCATCCTGACGTAA
>DRPO01000071.1 GCA_011330835.1 Gammaproteobacteria bacterium
GCTGGTCATCCTGATCGCCCTGGGCGGCTGCGCCCTCCACCCCCGCCACGCGGATTCCAACGCGGGCGTCGCCAGCGACCCGCCCCTGACCGAATCGCCGCCAGCCCGATGCCGGGCGCCGCGTACATGGTTTCGAGCATGTCGTCGGTCAATCGGCGCACTTCGTCATCGACCTCGTCCACCGGCTGCGCGCGGGTTCTCAGCCGGGGGTCGGGAAAACGTAAGATATCCAGAATGGCCATGGCAGGTTACTGATTTGTCGTGAACCGATACGAGACTTTTTGCTACGATTATGTGTAGTCTAACCCGGATATTGCGCGAATTATATATTCCGACAAGGCCATCGTTGATTGGGTCAGGGCGCCCGCAATAGCCTTTTGGATCAGCTTACCGAAACAACCGGAACTCCCGACATGACCATTCCCGGATCGACTGAGACACGCAGAAAGGATTTCAGGCGCGCTGTCGCCGCGGCGCTCTCGCTGGTCATCCTGATCGCCCTGGGCGGCTGCGCCCTCCACCCCCGCCACGCGGATTCCAACGCGGGCGTCGCCAGCGACCCGCCCCTGACCGAATCGCCGCCAGCGCCTCGCTCCACCGTTGCCGCCACCTATGACGCCAGTGGCCCGACTGCCACGGTCAGCCCCGCCGCCGACATCCGCATTCGCGACGACGCGCCGGGCCAGTACATCGTCAAGAAGGGCGACACGCTGTGGGACATCGCGGGCCGCTTTCTGGCCGACCCGTGGTACTGGCCGGAAATCTGGCACGCCAACCCCGACATCAAGAACCCCCATCTGATCTACCCCGGCGACGTGATCTCGCTCTACTACGTCAACGGCCAGCCCCGGCTTGGGGTCAATTACAGCGGGCCTTCCGGCGTCGGCAAGCTCGAACCGCGCATTCGCAGCACCCAGCTCAACGAGGAGAACGCCGGGATTCCGGTCAGCGTGTTGCGACCGTTTCTCATTCGCCCCCGGATCATCGCCGAGGAGCAGCTCAAGCAGGCGCCGCATATCCTCGACTCCACCGAACATCGCCTGGTCTACGCATCCAATGACCGCGTCTACGTGCGCAACCTCGGCGGCGCGCGCGTTGGCGAGCGCTACAGCGTCTTCAAGCCCGGCGGCGAGATTCACGATCCGGTGACCCACGAAATGCTGGGCTACGAAGCGGTCTACGCCGGCGAGGCCGAGGTCGAGGCCGCTGGCGAACCGGCGACGGTGCGGCTCAAGCACACCGTGCGCGAGATACTGCGCGGCGACCGGTTGCTGCCGCTCGACGCCGGCGCCACCGGCATGCACTTCTGGCCCCATGCGCCGGCGGCGGGCGTGGAAGGCCGCGTGATCTCCGTTTTCGACGCCCTGCACCGCGCGGCCCAGTACCAGCCCGTGGCGATCAATCTCGGCAAGCGCAATGGCGTCGAGCCGGGCCATGTCTTCGCCGTGGATCAGCAGGGGCGCATCGTCGACGATCGCTATCACCGCAAGGGTCAGTCCGCGACCGTCGAACTGCCCACCGAGAAAACGGGCATTGCGCTGGTGTTCCGCACCTTCGACAAGATCAGCTACGCGCTGATCATGAAATCCGTCCGCCCCGTCCGGATCGGCGACCTGGTTCGACGCCCCTGAAGCCGGCTGGGTGACCGCTGATGGAAGCCTGGCTCAGGCTGACGCGACTCAAGGGAATCGGCAGCCGCGGCGTACAAAAGCTGCTGGCCGCTTTCGGCTCGCCGCAAGCCGCGCTGGACGCGCCCGACAGCGCCTGGCGCGAAGCCGGCGTCGCGGTCGCGCCCGATGACCGCGAGCCGGACATCTCCGCCGACCTGCGCTGGCTGGAAGCCGACAACCACCATATCCTCACCCTGGAAGACAGCGACTACCCGTCGCGGCTCAAGGCCATCAGCCTGCCGCCCGCCGTGCTCTACGTGCATGGCGACAAGTCCTGCCTGACCCATCCGCAACTGGCCATCGTCGGCTCCCGCCACCCCACCCGGGGCGGTCTCAAGACCGCCGAATCCTTTTCCCGACACCTCGCGGCCCACGGGCTGGGGATGACCAGCGGGTTGGCCATCGGCATCGACGGCGCGGTTCATGAGGGCGCGCTCCAGGCCGAGGGCCTGACCATCGCCGTCGCCGCGACCGGCCTGGATCGCGTCTATCCCGCCCGCCACCAGTCGCTCGCCCGGCGGATCGTCGAGCAAGGCGCCATCGTCTCCGAATTCCCCATCGGGACGGGCCCGCGCGCCGCCCACTTCCCCCAGCGCAACCGCATCATCAGCGGCCTCAGCCTGGGCGCGCTGGTCGTCGAAGCGGCGGTCAAGAGCGGCTCCCTGATCACCGCCCGCTACGCGCTGGAACAGGGCCGGGAACTGTTCGCGACGCCCGGCTCCATTCACAACCCGCTGGCGCGCGGCTGCCACCAGCTCATCAAGCAAGGCGCGAAGCTCGTCGAAACCGCCGATGACATCCTGGAGGAAATCGGCCCGCAACTCAGCGAGTTCCAACTCGCGCCGCCCCCCGCCGAAGACAAGGCCGCTCCGGAAACCACGGAACCCAGCGAAGCCGAACGCCAACTGCTCGAAGCCGTGGAATACGAACCCACCGCCATCGACACCATCATCCAGCGCAGCGGCATGAGCGCCGAAGCCGTCTCCTCCACCCTGCTGATCATGGAGCTCAACGGCCTGATCGCCGCCGAAAAGGGCGGCTACTACGTCCGCCTGACATGACCCGAGGAGCGCCGGCATTCCTGCCGGCAGGGACGGTTTGGGAACTTCGAATACCGGATCCCGGCTTTCGCCGGGATGACGATTTTGAAGTTGGCGGGCGGCGACCCTGGAGTCGCGGGGATAATGATCTTGGATAGCGGTCATGGAGTCGCTGGGGGATGGCAGTCAAGGAGAAAGCAGTACCCAGGCGAACTGGACGTCGTCATCCCGGCGAAAGCCGGGATCCACGATTCACCAGACCAGGCAAAACCCCATAAAACGAGACTTCCCGCGCTTTTTTGTTAGAATCCCTCCCCCACGGCAGTCGGGATACTGCCGCTCCAGCCTGGTGTGGGCGTTATGACTTGGGCTGCAACAGCCCCGGAATCAGCAATTTATGAAAGAAAATATCTTCGAAGTATTGATGTACCTGATGGAGACCTATATCGATCAGGACGCGCCCGACGACCCGGAACGCCATGAGATCGAGAGCCATTTGCTCGAAGTCGGTTTCGGCGACCGCGAAGTCAATCAGGCTTTCGACTGGCTGGATCAGCTCTCGGACGGTCAGGACAGCGCCGGTTTCGAATCCGAGGCGATGCGCGTTTATCGCCGCGATGAACGCGGTTATCTGGGAACCGAGGGCATCGGTTTTCTTCATCAACTGGAGCAGGTCGGCGTGCTCAGTCCCGCCCAGCGAGAGCAGGTCATCGAGCGTTTCATGGCGCTCAACGCCCCGCACCGCGACCTCGACCAGCTCAAGTGGGTGGTGCTGATGGTGCTGTTCAACCACCCCGGTCACGAGGCGATCAATTTCGCCTGGTTGGAAGAACTGATCTATGATGAGCGCCCGGTCAGCGTCCACTGACGCCGATCGCGACGCTGTCTTCCACTCCCGCTGAATAGAACAGGATCATCAGGCCCATGGGACGAAACCTCGTCATTGTAGAGTCACCGGCGAAATCGAAAACCATCAAGAAGTACCTTGGCAAGGACTACGAGGTGCTGGCCTCCTATGGTCATGTCCGCGACCTGGTGCCGAAAAACGGCGCGGTTCAGCCGGACAAGGATTTTGCGATGACCTATGAGGTGATCGACCAGAACCAGAAACACGTCAACGCCATCGCCAAGGCGCTCAAGGGCGCGGACACCCTGCTGCTCGCGACCGACCCGGATCGCGAGGGCGAGGCCATCTCCTGGCACCTGTACGAGTTGCTGAAAGAGAAGGGGCTGCTCAAGAACAAGGCGGTTCAGCGCGTCGTTTTCCACGAAATCACCAAGCGCGCCATCCAGGAAGCCATCGACAACCCGAGAGACCTGGCCACCGAACTGATCGACGCCCAGCAGGCGCGCCGCGCGCTGGATTATCTGGTGGGCTTCAACCTCTCGCCGCTGTTGTGGAAGAAGATTCGCCGCGGCCTGTCGGCGGGCCGCGTGCAAAGCCCCGCGCTGCGCATGATCGTCGAGCGCGAGAAAGAGATCGAAGCGTTCGATCCGAAAGAGTTCTGGACCATCGAATCGGACCTGAATTTCAAGGACAAGGACTTTTCCGCCAAGCTGCACCGCTACCAGGGCGAAAAGGTCAAGCAATTCAGCTTTACCGACGCCGAAGCGGCCCACGCCGCGCAGGCCGCGCTCAAGTCCGCCGGCGGCGACGCGCTGGTGGTGGAGTCGGTCGAAAAGAAACAGCGCAAGCGCAACCCGGCGCCGCCGTTCATCACCTCGACCCTCCAGCAGGAAGCCGCGCGCAAACTCGGCATGAGCACCCGCAACAGCATGCGGGTGGCGCAACAACTCTATGAAGGCATCGACCTCGGCTCCGGCCCGGTGGGTCTGATCACCTACATGCGGACCGACTCGGTGAACCTCGCCAACGAAGCCGTCAGTGAAATCCGCGACGTCATCGCCAAACGCTACGGCAAGGAAAACGTCCCCGACTCGCCCCGCTTCTTCAAGACCAAGTCGAAAAACGCCCAGGAAGCGCACGAAGCCATCCGCCCCACCTCCGCCGCGCGCACGCCCGCCGAGGTCAAGCCGTATCTCGATCGCAACCAGTTCCGTCTCTACGAGCTGATCTGGAAGCGCGCCGTCGCCTGCCAGATGATCCACGCGACCATGGACACCGTCGCCGTCGAATTCGCCTGCGGCGAGGGCAACACGTTCCGCGCCACCGGCTCCTCCATCCGGCATCCCGGCTTCATGGCCGTCTACCTCGAAGGCGTCGACGACCAGAAACAGGAAAACGGCAAGGAAAAATTTCTGCCCCCAATGGAAAAGGGCGACCGCGTCGCGCTCAAGGACATCCGCGCCGACCAGCACTTCACCGAACCGCCGCCGCGCTACTCCGAAGCCAGCCTCGTCAAGGCGCTGGAAGAATACGGCATCGGCCGTCCCTCCACCTACGCCAGCATCATCTCCACCCTGCTCAACCGCGAATACGTCGAGCTGGAAAACAAGCGCTTCCACCCTACCGAAGTCGGACGCGTGGTCAACGACTTCCTCACCGAACATTTCACCAACTACGTCGACTACCACTTCACCGCCCGTCTCGAAGACGAACTCGACGAAATCTCGCGTGGTGAAAAACAATGGGTGCCCGTGCTGCGGGAATTCTGGGACAACTTCAGCCAACTCATCGAAGACAAGGAATCGCTCACCCGCAAGGAAGCCATCAAGCCGCGCCTGCTCGGAACCGACCCGAAAACCGGCAAACCCGTCTCCGTGCGCCTGGGCCGTTACGGACCCTGCGTCCAGATCGGCGACGTCGAAGACGAGGAAAAACCCCAATTCGCCAGCCTGCGCCCCGGCCAGAAAATCAACAGCATCACCTTCGAAGAAGCCATGGAGCTGTTCAAGCTCCCCCGGCAGCTTGGCGAAACCCCCGAAGGCGAACCTGTCAGCGCCAACATCGGTCGTTTCGGCCCCTACATCCGCTACGGCAACAAATTCGTCTCGCTCAAGGAACACGACCCCCACACCGTCACCCTCGAACAAGCGCTCGATCTGATCAAGGAAAAAAAGATCGCCGACGCCAACCGCATCATCCTCGACTTCCCCGACGCCGGCATCCAGGTGCTCAA
>DRPO01000072.1 GCA_011330835.1 Gammaproteobacteria bacterium
CGACCCCTCGATTTTCTCGTCGTGGTGACGGCCTTCATGTTGTCGGGCATCAGCACGGAGTCTTTCGGCGGACAGCTATACTGGATCGTCGCGATCCATTTGCTGGTGATCTTCTATGGCATCGAACTGGCGCTGGTCTACTACCGCAACTCGCGGATGATCAATGTGATTCAGATTTTGTTCGCCTTGCCGCTGGGCGTTCTGATGGTGCGGGGGATTTTGCTTTAACCCGCATTTCTCGCCCCGACACTTCGTACTTCTTCTCTGGCTTATTGCGCGAGGGGCGAGTGACTTTTCTTTGTTCGCCCAAAGAAAAGTCACCAAAGGAAAGAGCGCCTTCGGCTTGTCGGGCTGCGCCCGACATTGCCGGGCGAGCCGGCGGGACGCCGGCGCTTCCGGGGCTGGGAGCGCCGGCATCTTGCCGGCAAGGGCATTCGATATTTTCCTTGAGGTTGTTGTTTGCCGGGACGCTGGCCAGCGTCAGGGTCTGACCTTGTCGATGGTGACGGTGACTTCCGGGGTCGTTTTCGGGGCAAGCGGTTCGGTCGTTCCTTCCAGGTCTCCGGGCGCGCCAATGGGGTTGCCGCTGCGGGATACCCGCGCGCCAACCACGACGCTGTCGAACCGGGACAGTTTGAGCGCCGGCATCATGGCTTGATCGTCACTCAGCGTGACGGTTACCGGCAGATCCTTGACGCGCCGCTTTTGCGCCGCCAGCGGCATCGGCGGGCCGGAGGCGGCCTTGGCGTAGATGAACACCATGTCGTCCGGACGGGCCTTGGCGACCAGTTCGGGAGACAGGGCTACCTTCACCTGAATGGCGGGCGATTCGCCGCCGGCAGCCGAGGCGGTCTTGACCGGTTGGGGCGCGGGGCTTGCCTGGGCCTGATTTTCCTCTCCTTCTCCGCCCAGTTCGGCCTTGGCCTTGGCAATGGCCTGGTCGAGCAACTGTTGGGATTCCTGATCTCCCGGCAGATTCTGTTTGGCGCGTTGCCAGAATTCGATGGCCTTGCCGAGCTGGCCGCTTTCCTGCGAGGCGATGCCGGCGAGCCACAGCGCTTCCGGGTGGTTGGGGTTGATCTCCAGCGCCTTGCGAATCAGCTTGGCGGGTTCGCCGCTGATCTGGCCGCCGTGGAGCATCGCCAGCGCGTCGGCGTAGCGCATCATGATGTCCGGGTCGTCGTTTTTCAGTTCATGGGCTTTCTTGAGCGCCTTGACGGCTTTCGGATACTTTTTCAAAAGCATGTAGGAGCGGCCCAGCATGAACCAGCCTTCGACGTTGTCGGGATCAGCCTTGAGCTTCTCTTCCAGGCCGGCGATCATCTTGTCGACCGGCGGCGCGTTCGGGCCATGACCCGAGGCGCTCTCCGCGCTGGCGGAAGGGCTTGATGCGCCGTCGATCAGTTGAGGCTGTCCCAGAAAACTGTAGAGGCCGATGGCGATCGCGGGAATGACGATCGCCGTCAGGAGGGCGGCCCAGCGCCCCTTGGGCGTTTCGGCGACGCCATCTTCCGGTTCGACGCCGTCGAGAATGTCCTGGGCAAGCTCGTTGCGCAGCTTTCGCCAGGTCGATTCGTCGATTTCGCCCTTGTCGAGTTGCTTTCTCAGCGCCCGAAGTTCGCGCGGAAGGGTCCTGAGGCGTTCTCTAATGACTTGTTCAGAGCGGGGAACGGGCTTGAGCAGCGGCGGGATGAGAACGGCCAGCGCCACGGCGGTCAGCAGCCCGGCGAAAATGAGGAACAGCGTCATGAGCGGTCTTCCGGTTGTTCAGGATCGTCGGCGTTCAATCGGTGCCGGCGAATGAAAATGATGGCGATGACAATGCCGCCGACAAGGATGAGAAACGGGCCGATCCACAAAAAGGTGGTATTGGCCTGCAACGGCGGTCGGTACAGCACAAAATCGCCGTAGCGAGCCACCATGAAGTCGATGATGTCCTGACGGCTTTTTCCGGATTCCACCATTTCGAAGACCTCTTCGCGCAGATCCTTGGCCAGATCCGCGTTCGAGTCCGCCAGGTTCTGGTTCTGGCAGACCAGGCAGCGCAGCTCATAGGTGAGTTGCTTGTAAGTTTCCTCTTTTTCCGGCGAGCTGAAGTCATGCAGCTCGATGCCGGCGAAGACGCCGGTCAGCGGCAAAAGCAGCAGGAGAAGCAACGCGGATTTCAGATAGCGGTGTTTATCCACAATAATATTCATGGTTAGGCGTCATGGTTAGGCGTCGGTTTTGGGGCTGAAGGGATGCCGGCTCAGGCGGATCCCGCTGGCGGATGCTCGCGCAGGGATTTGATCATCGGCAACAGCTTGTCGCGAATGACCTCCGGCGTGACCGCGCCGATCTGTTTGAAGCGGATAATGCCTTGCTGGTCGATCAGATAGGTTTCCGGCGCGCCATAGACGCCCCAGTCGATGGCGACCCGGCCTTTCTCGTCGAAAGCGTTGACGACATAGGGATTGCCCAGCGTCGCCAGCCACTGTTTCGCCGCGTCGGCGTCATCCTTGTAGTTCAGGCCAACGATCGGCACGATGTTTTGGCGGCTGAATTCAACCAGCGTGGCGTGTTCCGCGCGGCAGGAGACGCACCAGGTCGCCCAGACATTGAACAGCCAGACCTTCCCCTTGTAGTCGGAAGGCCGAACCAGGGTCGCCGGATCATCCAGGCTGGGGAGTTCGAACGCCGGCGCGGGCTTTCCGATCAGCGGAGAAGGCACCTCTTTCGGATCGAGCTTGAGGCCAATGCCGAGAAAGATGGCGATCAGGACGAATAGCCCCAGAGGTATCAGGAAACGTGCTTTCATGCGGTTTTCAGTGCGTCGGAAAGGGGTGATCGAGCGGTGACGGTCTGGCGATAGCGATGATCGGTCGCCGCCAGCAGGCCGCCGAGTCCCATCATCAGACCGGCCAGCCAGATCCAGCGAATGAACGCCTTGTGATACAGCCGGACGGCCCATCGTCCATCACCCAGCGGCTCGCCCAACGCGACATAGATGTCGCGCGTCAGGCCGGCGTCGATGCCGGCTTCGGTCATCGGCATGGCGCGCTGGGAGGGATAGATCCGTTTTTCCGGATGCAGGGTGGTGACGAGTTGGCCGTTCTTCATCACCTTGATCACGCCCCGGTCAGCCGTGTAGTTCGGGCCTTGATGGGTCGTGACGCCGTCGAACAGGAACTCGTAGCCGCCCAGCGCGTAAGTCTGGCCGGGACTCAGGCCAACGTCTTCCTCGTCGCTGTACAGACTCGTCAGCGTAATGCCGGTTACGAAGACAGCGATGCCCAGATGCGCCAGCGTCATGCCCCAGAAACCGCGCGGGGTGGTGAACAGGGCTTGCAGCTTGTGATTGCGTTTGGCGATGCGATCCCAGACGCCGTAGAGCGTGGTCAGCGCCACCCAGGTCGCCAGCGTCACGCCGATCATCCCGCCAACCGTGAATCGTCCCATGCCAAGGGTGGGCAGCAGAGCGCCGGCGGCGATACTGATGGTCAGGGGAATGACCAGGGGTTTGAGTACCCGCTTCGGGTCATCCTTGCGCCAGCGCATCAAGGCGCCGACGCCCACCAGCATGGCCAGCGGCGCGGTAATCGGCAGAAAGACGCTGTTGAAATAGGGAGGCCCCACCGACAGCTTGCCCAGGTTCAGCGCATCGAGAATCAGGGGGTAAAGCGTGCCCAACAGCACCGTCGCCGCCGCGGCGACCAGCAAAACGTTGTTCACCAGCAGCGCCGCATCGCGGGAAAACAGCGAGAATCGCACGTCCGATTTGATCTGCGGGGCGCGGATGGCGTACAGCGTCAGCGATCCGCCGATCACCACCAGCAGAAAGATCAGAATGAACACGCCGCGCGCGGGATCCGTCGCGAAGGCGTGCACCGAGGTCAACACCCCGGAGCGGACCAGAAAAGTGCCCAGCAGACTGAGCGAAAAGGCGAACACCGCCAGCAGCACCGTCCAGGCCTTGAACGCGCCGCGCTTTTCGGTGGCCGCCAGCGAATGCACCAGTGCGGTGCCCACCAGCCACGGCATGAACGACGCGTTTTCGACCGGGTCCCAGAACCACCAGCCGCCCCAGCCCAGCTCGTAATAGGCCCACCAACTGCCCAGGGCGATGCCGAAGGTCAGGAACATCCAGGCGATATTGGTCCAGGGTCTGGCCCAGCGCGTCCAGGCGTCGTTCATGTTCTTGCCCAGCAGCGCGGCGATGGCGAAAGAAAACGCGACCGCGAACCCCACATAGCCGAAGTAGAGCATCGGCGGGTGAATGGCGAGCCCCGGATCCTGAAGCAACGGGTTCAGATCGCGTCCCTCCGGCGGCGCCACCGGCAAGCGCTCGAAAGGATTGGAGGTCAACAGAATGAACAGCAGGAATCCGACCCCGATCATGCCCATGACCGACAGCACCCGCGCCGTGAAATCGTCGGGGAGGTCGCGGCTGAACAGCGCCACCGCCGCGCCCCAGCCGGAAAGAACCAGCACCCACAGCAGCAGCGAACCCTCGTGGGCGCCCCAAACGCCCGATATCCGGTAGATCAGCGGCAGCGCGGTATTGGAGTTCTCCGCCACGTAGAGCGTCGAAAAATCGTTGCTGACAAACGAGATCGTCAGGCAGATGTAAGCCGTGAAGATGAACAGCGCTTGGGCATAGGCCGCCGGACGGGCCACCATGACCCAGTTGCGCAGGCCGCG
>DRPO01000073.1 GCA_011330835.1 Gammaproteobacteria bacterium
ATACCCCATTCATGGCGCGCATCTTTTCGCCGATAGCTGCGTTGTAAAAACTTGACGTAGCGCCACTATGCCTGCGTTTTTACGCCTTGCTCTCGACGAAAATCCACGCGCCCTGAATGGGGTATTCTCAATCGCAAGAGGTATATTTCTGACCGCGAGACGTGTACAGGCTCAACCTGGCGACTTGTGTCTGGAAGGCGGGCATCCTAGAATCCGGGCTTCGTGCGCCCTGTCGAATAGCGTCTGGCCGCGAATTTTCGGTAACCGATTGGAGTTTTCATGCCTTGGAATCAACCAGGTGGCGACAAGAATCAGGACCCTTGGGGTGGTGGCAACCGTCAGGGTCCTCCGGATCTGGATGAGATCCTGAAGAAAATCACCGGCAAGCTTGGCGGCTTTGGCGGTAAAGGCGGCAAGGGGCCGATGCTCGCGGGCTCCGCCGGTTTGCTGGGTTTGCTCGTGTTGGGGCTGATTCTCTGGGTGGCCTCCGGTTTCTACATCGTCGGCGAGGGCGAGCGCGCGTTGGTGTTGCGTTTTGGCAAGTTTCAGAGTGTTTCGGCTCCGGGGCCGCATTGGCATTTGCCAACGCCGATCGAGAAGGTGGAAATGGTCGATATCGACCAGGTGCGCAGTTTTCAGCATCGCGCGACGATGCTGACCGAGGATGAGAATATCGTCGATATCGAGCTGGCGGCCCAATACCGCATCAAGGATCCGGCGCCCTACACGTTCAAGGTGCGTTCGCCCGAGCTGACCTTGCAGCAGGCGGTCGAGAGCGCCCTGCGCGAGGCGGTGGGCAAGCAGAAGATGGATTTCGTCCTGAACGAGGGGCGGCCGCAGATCGCGGCGATGACCAAGAAGCTGACGCAGAAGATGCTGGACGATTACCAGTCGGGCCTGATTGTCACCACGGTCAACCTGCAACAGTCGCAACCGCCCGAGCAGGTGCAGGATGCGTTCAATGACGCCATCAAGGCGCGCGAGGACAATGTGCGCTATGTCAACGAGGCGGAGGCTTACGCCAATGGCATCGTGCCGCAGGCTCGTGGCGAGGCGGCGCGGATTACGGAGCAGGCCAAGGCGTATCGCGACCAGGTCATTGCCCGTTCCGAGGGTGACGCGGCGCGCTTTCGTCAACTGCAGGGTGAATATGAAAAGGCTCCGGATGTGACCCGCCAGCGCATGTACCTGGAGACGGTAGAGACCGTACTGGAGAACTCCAGCAAGGTGGTCATCGATTCCAGCAAGGGGAACAATCTGATGTATTTGCCGCTGGACAAGCTGATATCGAAGGAACCCCAGGCCGCCGACAACTATCCGTTGTATTCAACGGGCGGGGCGTTTTCGGGCAATGGCGCTTCCAAGCCGCTGAGATCCAGTGGCCGCCCCCAGCGCAGCACTGTCAGGGAGGGCCGATAACATGAGCAAGTTTCTGATTATTCTGGCGGTATTGGCTGCTTTTGTGGTGGCTTCCTCGGCTTACACCATCGATGAGCGGGACAAGGCGATTTTGTTCAGTCTGGGTGAGATCAAGGATGAGAGCCTGGGCCCGGGTCTGCATTTCAAGTGGCCGTTCATCAACAACGTTCGCAAGTTCGATGGCCGGATTTTGACGCTGGATGCGCAGCCGGAACGTTTTCTGACGGTCGAGAAGAAGAATGTGACGGTGGATTTTTTCGTCAAGTGGCGTATCGATAAGGTCGGTCAGTATTATCGCGCCACGCGCGGCGTTGAGCAGAACGCCCAGGCGCGGTTGGCGCAGATCATCAAGGACGGGCTGCGCAACGAATTCGCCAAGCGCACGATCAAGGAGTCGGTTTCCGGCGAGCGCAGCGAGATCATGAAGTCGATCAACACGATTTCCCAAGAGCTGGCGCAGCATCTGGGGATCGACGTGGTCGATGTGCGCATCAGCCGGATCGACCTGCCGGACGAGGTCAGCGATTCGGTTTATGAGCGGATGCGCGCCGAGCGGGCCAGGATCGCCAAGGAACTGCGGGCGCAGGGCAAGGAAAAATCCGAACGCATTCGCGCCTCCGCCGATCGCGAGCGTACGGTTATTCTCGCCAATGCCTACAAGGAATCGCAGGAAGTCCGGGGCGAGGGGGACGCCCGCGCGGCCGAGATCTATGCCCAGGCGTTCAGCAAGGATCCGGAGTTTTACGATTTTTACCGGAGCCTGGAGGCCTATCGCAAATCATTCTCGTCCAAGCAGGATCTGATGGTTCTGGAGCCGGATTCGGAATTCTTCAAGTATTTTGAACGTTCCGACGTCAAGCGGTAGTCGATGGCGTGGTCGGATCTATGGACAGCGTTGGCGCTGGTGCTGGTGATCGAAGGGATCTTGCCGTTTCTGTCGCCCAAGGGCTTCAAGGAGAGCCTGCGCCAGATCGAGTCGATCCCGGACGCCAGTCTGAGAACCGTCGGGCTGGTTTCGATGTTGGCTGGGCTGGCGTTGCTGTTCCTGGTTCGCTGATGATCGGGGGGATCTCATGACGCCGAATGATCGCTGGATTCTCCCCGACGGGATTGACGAGGCTTTGCCGGACGAAGCCTGGCGGCTGGAGGCGATCCGCCGCCGGCTGATCGATCTGTACCGATCCTGGGGTTACGACCTGGTGATCCCGCCGATGATCGAGTATATCGAGTCGTTGCTGACCGGCAGCGGTTCGCAACTGGACTTGCAAACCTTTCGTCTGACCGACCAGCTTTCCGGGCGGATGATGGGCTTGCGGGCCGACATGACGCCCCAGGTCGCGCGCATCGACGCCAACCGGATGCGGCGGGATACGCCCACCCGGCTGTGTTATCTCGGTACGGTGCTGCGAACCCGACCGGACGGCATGGGCGGGACGCGCAG
>DRPO01000074.1 GCA_011330835.1 Gammaproteobacteria bacterium
AAACCGGTCATGGGTCACGGTATGAGAGCGTCAACTTTTTGATATACCTCTCGCGACCAAGAATACCCCATTCAGGGCGCGTAGGTTTTCGTCGAGAGCAAGGCGTAAAAACGCAGGCATAGTGGCGCTACGTCAAGTTTTTACAACGCAGCTATCGGCGAAAAGATGCGCGGCCTGAATGGGGTATTCTTGGTCGCGAGAGGTATAATGGGCGCTTTGAATCGAAAGCGGGCGCAACCATGGCCGAAACAAATCAGCAAGATGCGGTTTCCGGACTGCTGGCCGAAGCCTTGGACCATCATCAGCAGGGGAGGCTGGACGAAGCGGGCGCCGCATACCAGACCATTCTGGAGCAACAGCCCGGGAACGCCGATGTATTGCAGTTGTACGGCGCGGTTTGCTATCAGACGGGCGATCTGGAGCAAGCGGAAACCCTGTTGCGGCGCTCCATCGAAATCGACCCGCGAATGGCCGCCGCGCATTGCAATCTCGGGAACGTGCTCACCGCGACGGCCAGAGAACCGGACGCCATCGCGGCGTATCGGGCGGCCCTCGACATCGATCCCCGTCAGGCCCAGGCGCATGTCAACCTCGCCAATCTGTTGCTGAAACGCGAGGACTTGGAAGGCGCGGAAAGCCACTACCAGGCCGCGTTGACCGAGCAACCTGATTTCCCACAGGCCCGGCTGGGGTTGGCCGAGTTGTGGTTTCGGCGGGGCGACCCCGGGAAAGCGCTCCGCATCTGCTCGGAATTGACGCAAAGCGCGCCGGAATTTCCCGAAGCCCACCTGATGGCGGGGCGTCTTTTGCTCTCGATGGAGCGCGCCTCGGACGCCTGGGCCAGCTTTTACGCCTGTCTGGCGCTGGTTCCGCAACACGCGGGCGCCCACGCCGGCATGGGCGAGGTTTTCGAGGCGCAAGGGCTGGATAAAGACGCCGCCCGGGCCTGGGCAAGGGCGACCGCGCTGGCGCCCGCCGACAGCGGCCTCTGGAATAAGCTCGGGACCATCCTCCAGAAAATGGGCGACCAGGATGGCGCGGAAAGCGCATGGCGAAATCTTCTCGCCCTGGAGCCGGAAAACATTGACGCCTGGGCTTGGCTCGGCGTCATCCTGCACCGCAAGGGACAGCTCGAAGAAGCGCTCGACGCCCTTGGCAGAGCCGTTCAGGGCGAGCCGAACCACGCTCTCGCGCTCAAACATCTCGGCCAGATACACAACCAGCAGTACCATCCCGATGCCGCCTTGCCCTGTCTCGAACGCGCCCTGGCCCTTTCTCCGGACGACATCCAGTTACAGTACGACCTCGCCTACGCGCAGGGATTGCTGGGACAGACGAAACAGGCCGTGGCCCGGCTCCAGGAACTGGTTGATCGTCACCCGGAATTCCCCGGGCTTCACGACACCTTGTTAATGTACCTCGCCTACGACCCCGATCTTTCCGCCGCCGATTTGTTTCAGCGGCATAAAGAGTGGGGCCAGCGTCATGGCAAGCCCCACGCCCGCCCGACCAGCTGGCCAAACGACCGGAACCCGGACAGGCCGCTGAAAATAGGCTATCTCTCGCGGGATTTTGGGCGGCACGCGGTCGGCAACATGATTCTCGACACGCTCATTCGCCACGACGCGGAGAACTACAAGATCTACTACTACTCCGAGTGTCCCAACGAAGACGACATCACCGCCCGTTTCAGGGAAGCCGCCCACGCCTGGCGCCCAACCCACGGCGTTTCGGACGACCAGCTGGCGCGGATGATCCGCAACGATGGCATCGACATCCTCGTCGATCTCGCGGGACACACCACCGGCAACCGGCTAACCGCCATGGCGCTCAAACCCGCGCCGATCCAGGCGAGCTGGATAGGCTATGGCGACACCACCGGGCTGGACGCCATCGACTACATCATTCTCGACGACCTGACGGCCCCGCCCGAGCTGGACCGCTACTTCACCGAAACCGTCATTCGCCTGCCCAATACGCGATTCTGCTATTCACCGCCTGATTATTCGCCCGAAGTGGCTCCTCCCCCGGTCGAGTCCAACGGCTACATTACCTTTGGCAGTTTCAGCAACCTGCTCAAGCTCAATCCCCGGCTTGTCCGGCTATGGGGTCAAGTGCTCAAAAGCACGCCCGAATCGCGCTTGCTGCTGAACTGGAGAACCCTGGG
>DRPO01000075.1 GCA_011330835.1 Gammaproteobacteria bacterium
CCGACCGTCATGTAGCCCAGTTGCGACAGCGTGGAATAGGCGATCACGCGCTTGATATCGTTTTGCACGATGCCCACCAGGCCCATCAGGAAGGCGGTCAGGGCGCCAATAACCAGAATGAATGACAACGCGGCTTCGCTGTGTTCGAACAGCGGCGACATCCGCGCTACCATGAAAATCCCGGCGGTAACCATCGTCGCGGCGTGGATCAGCGCGGAGATCGGCGTCGGACCTTCCATCGAATCCGGCAGCCAGACATGCAGCGGCATCTGCGCCGATTTGCCCATCGCGCCCACGAACAACAGAATGCAGGCCACCGAGATCACCGACCAGGCCTGTCCATTGAACAGCGTGATGGTCTCGCCCTTCACCTCCTCGACATGGCCAAAGACCGTCTGGTAATCCAGGCTGCCGAAATACATCAGCACGGTCGCGATGCCCAGCAAAAAGCCAAAATCGCCGACCCGGTTGACCAGGAACGCCTTGAGGTTGGCGTAAACCGCCGAATCCCGCGTCGACCAGAAACCGATCAACAGGTACGACACCAGGCCGACCGCTTCCCAGCCAAAGAAAAGCTGCATGAAATTGTTCGCCATCACCAGCATCAGCATGGAGAAGGTAAACAGCGAGATATAGGCGAAAAACCGCTGATAACCGTTGACGCCCGCGCGCGAATCCTCCGGCCAGTTTTCCTCGTCGTGGGCCATGTAGCCGATGGTGTAGATATGCACCATCAGGGAGACAAAGGTCACCACGACCATCATCAGAGTCGTCAGACTGTCGATCAGGAAACCGACCTGGAAGCCGACGCCGCCGGAAACCGCCCATTCATAAACCGTCGCGTTATAAGGCCCCTGATGATCGAGAACGATGTGCTTGAACGCCAGCAACGACCCCACGAAAGCGATCGCGACGCCGAGTATCGTCACCGTATGCGCGCCCTTTCTCCCCACCCGGGCGCCAAACAATCCGGCGATGATCGCGCCAACCAGCGGCGCCAGCGGAATCATGAGATAGATGTTTTCCATGGCCCTGCCCTACCCCTTCAGCTCGTCCAGATCATCAACATTGATGGAGCGCCGGTTGCGAAACACCGTGATCAGAATCGCCAGACCGATCGCCGCCTCCGCCGCCGCCACCGTCAGCACGAAGAACACGAAAACCTGCCCGGCCATGTCGTCCAGGTAATGCGAGAACGCAATGAAATTGGTATTGACCGCCAGCAGCATCAACTCGATGCACACCAGCAGCAGCACCACGTTCTTGCGGTTGAGAAAGATGCCGGCCACGGCGATCGAAAACAGGATCGCCGCCAGGATCAGGTAGTGCGACAGAGGGATCATTCAGGCTGCTCCGCTTTCATTTTCACCAGACGAACCCGGTCTTCGCGACGCACGGCCACCTGCTCGCCCGGCTTCTGTTTCTTGACGCCCGGACGCCGCCGGTAGGTCAGCGCGATCGCCGCCACCATGGCCACCAGCAACACCACGGCCGCCAATTCAAAGGAGTAGAAATAATCGGTGTAGAGAATCTTGCCCAGTTCCTCGGTATTGGCGTAGCCCTCCGCATGTGGCGG
This sequence comes from Gammaproteobacteria bacterium, assembly GCA_011330835.1. Taxonomy (GTDB): domain Bacteria; phylum Pseudomonadota; class Gammaproteobacteria; order UWMA-0217; family UWMA-0217; genus HyVt-560. Next base: position 1,577 of record DRPO01000075.1, read on the forward strand.
CGGCCCCTCGACCTGGAACAGCTTGTCCCTGAGCACCCAGATCATCAGCCCGGCCATCGCCGCGGCCACCGGAACGCCGATCGCGAAATAACGGGCGAAACCGGCGCGCATTTCAGCGACATTGATATCCAGCATCATGACCACGAACAGGAACAGCACCATCACCGCGCCCACATAGACCAGCACCAGCACAATGCTGAGAAACTCCATTTCGAGCAGCATCCACAACGCCGAGCCACAGACGAAAGTCACCACCAGCAGCAGCACGGAGTGAACCGGGTTCTTGACCGTGATCAGGCTAATCGCGGCGAAAACCTGCAACGTGGCGAAAAAATAGAACAGAAAAGCGGTAAAGGTCATTGACGGCATCCGTTAACGATAGGGCTCATCCGCCGCCAGATTGGCGCTGATGCGTTTCTCATGCAGATCGCCAATCGCCAGCAGCTTGTCCTTGGTCATGATCTGCTCGCCGCGCTCTTCGAAATGGTATTCGAAGATATCCGTTTCCACGATCGCGTCCACCGGGCAGGCCTCCTGGCAAAACCCGCAGTAGATGCACTTGAACAGATCGATGTCATAGCGGGTCGTGCGCCGGGTGCCATCGTCGCGCTGCTCGGACTCGATGGTAATCGCCAGCGCGGGACAGACCGCCTCGCAGAGCTTGCAGGCGATGCAGCGCTCCCCGCCATCGGGATAACGGCGCTGGGCGTGCAACCCGCGAAAGCGCGGCGAGAGCGGAGTCTTTTCCTCCGGGTACTGGATGGTGATTTTCTTCCTCAGAAAATGCCGCCCGGTGACGGAAAGCCCCTGCAACAACTCAAAAAGCGTAAAACTCTTGAAATACTGTTTGATCGAAACCGTCATCGCTACCTCCCGGCTACAGCCAAGGTTTCCAGCCCAGGGCCACGGCGACGCCTTCGCCGAACAGCCAGACCAGTGTGACCGGGATCAGCACCTTCCAGCCCAGACGCATGATCTGGTCATACCGATACCGTGGGAACGTCGCCCTGAACCAGAGAAACAGGAACATGAAGAACAGCGTCTTGAAGACGAACCAGTGAATGCCGCCGCCGAGCAACGACCCGATCACCGGCGCCTTGAAAACCGCGTCGGGAAGAATGCCTTCCAGCGGCGACAGCCAGCCGCCGAAAAAGAAAATCGTCGTCAGCGCCGAAATCAGAATCATGTTGGCGTATTCCGCCAGGAAGAACACCGCGAAGCCCATGCCCGAATATTCGACGTGGAAACCGGCGACGATCTCCGACTCCCCTTCCGCCACGTCGAAAGGCGACCGGTTGGTCTCGGCCACGCCGGAGATGAAATAGACGAGGAACAGACCAATCAACGGAAACACGAACCAGTGATGCACGCCGCCGTGCTGGGCCATCACGATCTCGCCCAGATTGAGGCTGCCGGCGGCCATCAACACGCCGACCAGCGCGAACCCCATCGCCAGCTCGTAGGCGACCACCTGCGCGGCCACGCGCATGGCGCCCATCATCGCGTATTTCGAATTGGACGCCCAACCGGCGATGATGACGCCGTAAACGCCCAGCGAGGTCAGAGCGATGATATACAGCAGCCCCGCGTTGATATTCGACAGCACCGCCGTGGCGGAAAACGGAATCACCGCCCAGGCCGCCAGCGCCGGCCCGATGGTGATCACCGGCGCCAGCAAAAGCAGAAAACGGTTGGCGCTGGAAGGAATGATGACTTCCTTGGTGAGCAGCTTGACGGTATCGGCGATCGGCTGCAACAGCCCGAACCAGCCGACCCGGTTGGGACTGATCCGCGCCTGCATGTAACCGATGACCTTGCGCTCGGCATAGGTGTAATACGCCACCGTCAGCAGTAGCGGCAGCAGGATCAGCACGATCTCGACGAGGATGACCGTAACCGTCGCCATCCAGTCGGGCATGAAAGTCAGCATTGATCTGAGCCAGTCCATCACAGCACCTTCGTCAATTCCATGGGCCCGAAAGCCGCGCCCAGTTGCGAAGCGCCGGGATAGCCCAACTGCACGCAAACCCCGCCGGGCGGCAGGCTGGCGTCGACCCGCACCGTCATGTCCGCGCCCACGCCATCCTGGGAAACCCGGATGGTATCGCCATCGCGCAACTCGCTGGCCTTGGCGTCATCCACCGAGATCAGCAGCCGGTCGCGCGCGTCGGCGGTCGCCTGTAGCGACTTCGCGCGGCGCGCCAGGGCGTCGCAGCCATAGATGCCCGGCTCGCTGAACCGGTAGAACTCGTCGCCCGACGCGACCGTTTCCAGCGCCCCCTCCACGGCAAACGTGTTGGAGGCCAGCTCGATCTCTCCAATCGCCCCCATCGCCTCGTCCGTGACCTGCTCGCGCCGCATCTGGTCAAAGCCGGGCAACTCCAGCATATGGCCAAGCATTCTGAGCACCGCCCAGCCGTGCTTGGCCTCGCCCGGCGGATTGGCCGCCGCCTTGAAGGACTGCTTCCGCCCTTCGAGGTTGATGAAGCTACCGGGCGTTTCCAGCGGCGCCGCGATCGGCAGAATCACCGACGCGACCGCCTTGATGGACTCGCTGGCGTAGGGCGTCAACGCCACCACCAGATCCGCGCCGGTCAGCGCCTGCTTCATTCTCAACGGATTGGCGCTGTCGAATTCCGGCTCGACATTCAGCAGCAGCCAGTTTTTCAGCGGCGCGGCCAGCATCTCCTGAACGCCCTTGCCCGCTTCCCCGGCGCTGTCGCCGCCCGGCAAGCGATGAGGCGTCATGCCCGCCAGCCAGGCGCCCGCGCTGTTGGCGCCTTCGGGCAACTGACCGACCACCGCGCCGGCGGCCTCGCCGATCACCGTCGCCAGCGCCTGCAACAAGGCCGCGTCCGGATGATTCAAGGCCAGCGGACCCAGCAGGATCAGGCCATCGCCATCCAGCAAGCGAGCGGCCATTTCGCGGGCGGCGTCATCGACCGGCGCATCGCCGATCAAACCGGCGAGCGCATCCGGCGCCTTGCCTTTCGTCTCTTCGAGCACGGCCCGGGCGACCCCGGCCAGCGTCTCGGGAAGATCGACGTAAGGCGCGATCAGCGACGCTTTCTGATCGAAATAGAAATCGTAATCGCGCGGATTGATCGACATCAGCGCCGCGCCCTTCGCGGCGGCCTTTCTGAGCCGCAGGCCGATCATTGGCTGATCCTTGCGCACGTTGGAGCCGACCAGCAAGATCGACTTGCGCTGCTCCAGCGACTCGATGGAAACGCCCAGCGAGGGAAACGCCGGCGCGCCGTCCTGGCCGCGAAAATCGGTGATGCGCAGGCGATGATCCAGGTTGTCGACGCCCAGTCCGCGCATCAGTTTCTGCAACAGAAACAGCTCTTCCAGCGTCGAGCCGGGCGACGCCAGCGCGCCGGTCTCTTGCGGGTCGACGCCCTTGAGGCTGCGCGCGACCACCTCCAGCGCCACATCCCAGCCGACCGGCGTCCATTCTCCGTTCTTGCGAATCATCGGCGCGGCGGCGCGGTCGTCGCTGTATAGTCCTTCATAGGAAAACCGGTCGCGATCGGAAATCCAGCATTCGTTGATCGCCTCGTTCTCCTCCGGCACGACGCGAACCACGCGTCCCTCGTTGAGATGAACCTGAATATTCGAACCCACGGCGTCATGCGCCGCGACGCTGGGGCGCGCCACCAGCTCCCAGGGTCGGAACTTGAACCGCGAAGGCTTGGCCGTGAGCGCGCCGACTGGACAGACATCCACGATATTGCCAGACACTTCCGAATCGACGCTTTTTTCGATAAAGGTGCCGATCCGCATGAACTCGCCCCGACCGGTGGCCCCCAGCTCGCGCATGCCGGCGATTTCCGCGCCGAAGCGCACGCAGCGGGTGCAGTGAATGCAGCGATTCATGTCGGTCGCGACCAGCGGCCCGAGATCGGGATCGGGCACGGTGCGCTTGGCCTCGGTGAAGCGCGACACGTCGCCGCCATAACCCAGCGCGACATCCTGCAACTCGCATTCGCCGCCCTGGTCGCAGATCGGGCAATCCAGTGGATGGTTGATCAGCAGGAACTCCATCGTCCCCTTTTGCGCGTCGCGCGCCAGTTCCGACTGCGTGAAAACCTTCATGCCCGCGTTGACCGGCGTGGCGCAGGCGGGCAAGGGCTTGGGCGCCTTTTCGACCTCGACCATGCACATCCGGCAGTTCGCGGCCACCGACAGTTTCTTGTGGTAGCAGAAACGAGGGATATGGATGCCGGCCTTTGTCGCCGCCTCGATAATCATCGAGCCCGGGCGCGCCTCGACCTCGACGCCGTCGATTTCCAGCTTGATCAAATCGTTCTTGTCCGTCACGCCGCCTTGCTCCTGTCGCTGTCCAGCAGGCTGACGCCATGCTCGATGTAGTGAACGAATTCATCGCGATAATGCTTCAGAAAGCTCGCCACGGGCATCGCCGCCGCATCGCCCAGCGCGCAGATCGTGCGGCCCTGGATGCGCTCCGCGACGCTGTCGAGCAAATCGAGATCTTCCGGCTTGCCGCGCCCCTCGACGATGCGGGTAATCACCCTGTACATCCATCCAGTCCCTTCGCGGCAGGGCGTGCACTGGCCGCAGGACTCGGAAAAATAGAAGCGGGAAATGCGTTGCAGCGCCTTGACCATGTCGGTGGTCTCGTCCATGACGATCACCGCGCCCGAGCCCAGAAACGAGCCGGCTTTCTGAATGCTGTCGTAATCCATGTTCAGGGTCATCATGACCTCGGCGGGAACGACCGGCACCGAGGAGCCGCCCGGGATCACCGCCTTCAACTTGCGACCGTCGAGCACGCCGCCGGCCATCTCCAGCAGCTCGGAAAACGGCGTGCCCAGGGGAATCTCGAAATTGCCCGGCTTGTTGACATGGCCGGACACCGAAAACAGCTTTTCGCCGCCCGCGCCCTCGACGCCCAGATCGGCGAACCATTGGCCGCCCCTGCGCATGATCGTCGGGATGGATGACAGCGATTCCGTGTTATTGATCGTGGTCGGCTTGCCGTACAAACCGAAACCGGCGGGAAACGGCGGCTTGAAGCGCGGCTGCCCCTTCTTGCCTTCGAGAGACTCCAGCAGGGCGGTCTCCTCGCCGCAGATATAGGCGCCCGCTCCCAGCGAGGGATAGAGGTCGAAATCGACGCCGGAGCCGAGAATGTCCTTGCCCAGATAGCCCGCCTCATAGGCCTCTTTCACGGCCTGCGAGAAACGCTGGTAAGGCTCGTCGAGAAACTCGCCGCGCATGTAGTTGTAGCCCACCGTCGCGCCAATGGCGTAACCGGCGATGGCCATGCCCTCGACCAGGGCGTGCGGATTGAACCGCAGGATGTCGCGATCCTTGCAAGTGCCGGGCTCGGATTCGTCCGAATTGCAGACGATGTATTTCTGTCCATCGCCCTTGGGCATGAAGCTCCACTTCAGGCCGGTCGGAAAACCCGCGCCGCCGCGACCGCGCAGACCGGAGGCCTTGACTTCTTCGATCACATCGGCGGGCGAAATTTTCTCCTTGAGGATTTTTTCCAGCGCCTGGTAGCCGCCGATCTTGCGGTAATTCTCCAGCGTATGGGACTCATCGCCAAACTGGAGCGTTTCAAAACAGATCTGGTTCGTCATCCGCTACTCCAGCCCATCCAGGATTTCGTCGATCTTTTCCGGCGTCAGATCGGTGTGGTACACGTGATCGACCTGCATCATCGGCGCGCCGCAGCAGGCCGCCAGGCACTCCTCTTCCTTTTTCAGAAAGAATTTGCCATCCGGCGTGCTCTCGCCGAGCTTGACGCCCAGCTTTTTCTCGATGTAGTCCACCACGGCATCGCTGCCGCGCAGCATGCAGGAAATATTGGTGCAAATCGAGATTTCATGCCGCCCCACCGGTTCGAGGTTGAACATGGAATAAAAGCTGGCCACCTCGTAAACCGCGATTTCCGGCATGCCGATGTAATCGGCCACCGCGTCCATCATCTCGCGGCTGAGATAGTGATCCTCATGCTGCACCGCGCGCAAGGCGCCCAGCACGGCGGACTCGCGCCGGTCTTCCGGATAACGGCTCAGCCAGTCGTCGATTTCGGCCTTCAATTCCGGCGACAAAAGATCGGATTTTCTGCTCGTTGCTGTGCTCATTAGCGGTCGATCTCCCCAAACACGATATCCTGGGTGCCGATGATCGCCACCACGTCGGCGAGCATATGCCCGCGCGCCATCTCATCAAGCCCGGACAAATGGGCGAAACCGGGGGCGCGAACCTTGAGGCGATACGGCTTGTTGGCGCCGTCGGACACGATATAGCAGCCAAATTCGCCCTTGGGATGTTCGATGGCCGCGTAAGCCTCGCCCACCGGCAGTTCATAGCCCTCGGTGAAATGTTTGAAATGATGAATCAGCGATTCCATATCGCTTTTCATATTGGCGCGACGCGGCGGCGTGACCTTGTGATTGTCGGAAATCACCGGGCCCGGATTCTTGCGCAACCAGTCCACGCACTGGCGAATGATGCGGTTCGACTGGCGCATCTCCTCGATGCGCACCAGGTAGCGGTCGTAAGAGTCGCCATTGACGCCCACCGGAATATCGAAATCCAGTTGATCGTAAACCTCGTAAGGCTGCTTCTTGCGCAGATCCCATTCGACGCCCGAGCCCCGGAGCATCGGCCCGGTAAATCCCATCTGCAGGGCGCGCTCCGGCGAGACGATGCCGATATCGACCAGCCGCTGCTTCCAGATGCGGTTGTCGGTCAACAGGGTTTCATAGTCGTCCACGCAACCGGGGAAGCGGTTGGTGAAATCCTCGATGAAATCGAGCAGCGAGCCTTCCCGGTTGGCGTTCAGTTCGCGGGCGCGGGCCTCGCTTCGGCTGCCCTCCGCCTTGAACTTGGGCATCTGGTCGGGGAGATCGCGATAGACGCCGCCGGGTCGGTAATAGGTCGCGTGAAGCCGCGCGCCAGAGACCGCCTCGTAGCAGTCCATCAGATCTTCCCGCTCGCGAAAGGCGTACAGAAAACCCGTCATCGCGCCGACATCCAGCCCGTGCGAGCCGATCCACAACAAATGGTTGAGGATCCGGGTAATCTCGTCGAACATCACGCGGATGTACTGGGCCCGGATCG
>DRPO01000076.1 GCA_011330835.1 Gammaproteobacteria bacterium
TTGGCGCACATCAGTTCGGCGGAGGCGACGACCTTACCGTCGACCGAGGCAATGCCTTTTACCTTGGCCATGTTGCGCTTGCGCGAGAGCATCTCGACGGCGAGGCTGAGCTGGTCGCCGGGAACGACCTGGCGACGAAATTTGGCCTTGTCGATCGAGGCCAGTACGTAGAGGAAGTCGGTGGATTCGCCGGTCTGCTCGCAGGTGGCGAATTCGAGGATGCCGGAGGTTTGCGCCAGGGCTTCCAGGATCAGTACGCCGGGCATGATCGGGTTGCCGGGAAAATGGCCCTGGAAGAACGGTTCGTTGACGGTGACGTTCTTCAGCGCGGTCATCGACTCGCCGGGGGTAAAGGCCTCCACCCGATCCACCAGCAAAAACGGGTAGCGGTGGGGCAGCAGGTTCATGATCTTGGTGACGTCCATCGATTCAGACGCTCAGGGCGTCCGCTCCTCCAGTTGTTTTTCAAGTTGCCGGATTCTCTTCGCCAGTTCGTCGAGCTGCTTGAAGCGGGCGTAGTTGCGCCGCCATTGGCGGTTGGCCTGCATCGGAACGCCCGATGAGTAGACGCCGGGCTCGTCGATGCTGTTGGCGACGAATGTCTGGCCGGTAATCGTCGTGTGATCGGCGATACGCAGATGGCCGACGATATTGACGGCTCCGCCTATAGTACAGTATTTGCCGATGGTTGCGCTGCCCGCGATGCCGGTGCAGCCGGCGATGGCGGTGTGCTCGCCGATGACGACGTTGTGGGCGATCTGGATCAGGTTGTCGAGCTTGACGCCGTCGCCGATCACGGTGTCTTCGATGGCGCCGCGGTCGATGGTGGTGTTGGCCCCGATATCGACATCGTCGCCGATGCGCACCGAGCCGACTTGGGGGATGCCCACCCAGCGCCCCTGGTCGTTGGCGTAGCCAAAGCCATCCCCGCCGATCACCGCGCAAGAGGCGATGTGGCAGCGCTTGCCGATCTGGACGCCGCGATAGATCGCCGCATTGGCGTCGATCCGGCTCGCCTCGCCGATGACGACATCATCGCCGATGAAAGCGCCGGCGCCGACAACCACCGCCTCGGCGATCCGGGCGCGCTCGCCAATGACGGCCCCCGGGCCGATGCTGGCGGTGGGGGAGATTTTGGCGCTTTCGGCGACCACCGCGCCAGGATGGATACCAGGTTCCGGCGCCTCCACCGGAAACAGCAGGCGCGCCGCGCGAGCGTAGTCGAGATAGGGGTTGGGGGAGACGAGGACCGCGCCCGGCGCTTCTCCGGCATGCGCCTCGGGGAGAATGACGAGCCCGGCGCGAGTCGCTTTGAGCAGCGGCAGGTATTGCTTGCCGACCAGGAAACTCAGCGCGGAAGGCCCGGCCTTGTCCAGCGGCGCGACCCGATCGAGCACGACCCCGGGATCGCCCTGCAACGGCAGCCCCAGCGCCTTCGCCAGATCACCATTCGATATCGCCATGGGAGTCGGGGCTACTTGTTGCCCATCAGCAATTTGAGTTCCTTGAGCACCTTGTCCGTAATGTCGATGCGATCGCTGGCGTACAGCACACTCTCGCCAACCACCAGATCGATATGCTCCCGCTCCGCGACGGTCTCGATAGCCTTGTAGACATCTTCCTGCAACGAGCCGAGCGCCTGGTTCCGGGCAACGGCGTAGTCTTCCGTGAACTCGCCCGACTTGCGTTTGAAGTCGCGCATCTTCTCGCGCAACTTCGCCTCCATCTTGTCACGCTCTTCGGGAGACATCACGTCCCGATCCTTGCGATACTTTTCCTCCATCTCGCGCAAGGCCTCCTGCTCCTTGAGGAGAGCCTCCTGACGCCCCGCGAAACGGTCCTTGAGTCGTGAATCGGCATCCCGGGTCTGCGGCGCCTGGTTCAGCACCTTGTTGATATTGACTGCGGCGATGCGCGTTTCGGACCATGCCGCGCCGCTGGCGAGCATCAGGCCAACAACGACCAGCCCAAGGCTAAACAATCTGTTCATGGACTCTCCTCCTGTGGTGGATTCGCTGTCCCGACCGATGGACATCGGGTCAGAACACGGCGCCGATGCTGAACTGGAACTCCTGAAGTTCGTCGCCTTGCTTGTTGTTGAGCGGCTTGGCGAAACTGAAGACCAGCGGACCAACCGGCGCGAGCCATTCGAATGATACACCAGCCGAGAGCTTCAGTTCGTTGGTATTGAACTTGTCGGGACTGGAAAACACGTTACCCGCATCGATGAAGGTTCCCATTCGCACCGAACGGCTTTCCCGGGCGAACGGCGCGGGGAAGAACAACTGCGCCGAACCCAGCGCCCGGAAGTTGCCGCCAAAAGCGTCGCCCGTCGAGGAATCCGGGCCGAGCGTATTGGTGCGATACCCGCGCACCGAACGGATTCCGCCGGCGTAATATTTCTCGAAGAACGGCAGATCGGTGGTGTCTCCATAGCTGTCGCCATAAGCCAGCCCGCCCTTGAGCGAAAATGTCCATTGTTCGTTCAGGGCGAAAAAGTGCGTATTGGTGTAACTGAGCTTGTAGTAATCCAGATCGCTGCCAGGAACGCTCACTTCCGCGTTGAAACGCTGCAGATTCCCCTTGTGCGGGAAGATGGTGCGGTCGCGGGTGTCGTGTGAATAGCTGCTGCTGAGCAGGAATTCGCCATAGTCCGAACCGTTGTCGGCCAGAAAACCGTTGATTTCGTCCGGCGTCTGGCCGGCGATCGTCGTAATACTGGTGTTCTCATGGCTCAGATTGAAGCGGATGAAATCATACTCCGTCAACGGAATGCCGAAATTGACGCCCACTCCCCAACGGTCGGCCACATAGTTGGCGACGTTGATCTGGGACGCGTCCGTCGTCCGGTAAAACGCGTTGAACCCCCGACTCACGCCATCCAGCGTGTAATAAGGGTTGGTGTAGGAAACGCTGTAGATGCTGGTGGCGTCGTTGCGGGTCGCCTGTAACGACAGTTTCTTGCCGGCCCCGAAAGCGTTTTGCTGATCCAGCGAGAGACCAAACACCAGGCCGGAGGTCTGGGAAAAACCCAGGTTCGCGGAAAAACTGCCGGCAAAGCGTTCGGTCACGGTAAACACCAGATCGACCTGGTCATCCCTGCCGGGAACCCGCTTGCGCTCCATGTTGACGGTTTCGATGAACGGCAACCGCTGAATCCGCACCCGGGAACGCTTGACCAGCGGCGTCGAATACCAGGCGCCTTCCAGTTGGCGCATTTCGCGGCGCAGCACTTCGTCGCGCGTCTTGGTGTTGCCAAAAAAGCTGATGCGACGCACATAGACGCGCTTGCCCGGCTTGATATTGAAAACCAGCGTCAGCGTTTTCTTCTCGTCGTCCACTTTCGGAAGCACATCGACCTCCGCGAACGCGTACCCCTTCGCGCCGAGTATGTCCTTGAGCGCGGCGGTGGTTTTGGTCACCTGGGCGCGGGAAAAGATCTCGCCCGGCTTGATTCCGATCGCCTTTTTCAATTCCTCTTCGGGGACGACGAAATCGCCCGCCAGCTGGTAATCGCCAACCGTGTACTGATCGCCTTCCTCGATATTGATGGTGATATAGATATCCTGCTTGTCCGGCGTGATCGTGACTTGCGTGGAATCGATATTGAAATTGAGATAGCCGCGATCCAGGTAGAACGAGCGCAGCTTTTCCAGGTCGCCGGCCAGTTTCGGCTTGGCGTATTCATCCTTGGCGCTGAGAAACGCCCACCAGGATGGAACCCCGGAATCGAAATTCTTCGTCAGCTGCTTGTCGGTGAAATGATGGTTGCCGATAATATTGACGCGCTTGATTTTCGTGACCACGCCTTCGGAAATGTTGATCGCCACATCGACCTGGTTATTGTCGAGCGGCTTGACTTCCGTTTCCACCTTGACGTTGTACTTGCCGCGAGCGAAATATTGCTGGCGCAACTCGCGCTTCAGATCCTCGATAACGGAGCGGTTGAAAATCTTGCCCTTGGCGATATTGGCGTCGCGCAGCGCCTTTTCCAATTGCTCGGTGTCGATATCCTTGTTGCCGGAAAAGGTCAGGCTGGCGATCGAAGGCCGCTCCTTGACCTTGATGATCAAGCGTCCGCCATCGCGCCCCACCTCGATATCATCGAAAAAACCGCTCTGGTAGAGCGAATGGATCAGCTTTTCCGCATCCCGGTCGTCAAACCGATCGCCCACGTCAAACGGAATATGCGAATAGGCCGCGCCCGCCGACACCCGCTCCAGCCCTTGCAGATCGATGCCGGTAATCGTGACAACTTCGGCGCGCAGGCGCCAGGAGGCCGCCAGCAACAGGATCAGCAGCAACGCCGACCATTTGCCATGCCACGGGGAACTTCCGGAGGCGACCGCCTCCCTGCGAAAAAGAATGGGATGCATGGAAAAGAGCTAACCCAGCATTCTGGAAATATCGTTGTAAAAGGCGACAAACATCAGGCAGCCCAGCAACGCCAACCCGATGCGTTGACCAAAGGCTTCGGCCGCCGGAGAGATTGGCCCGCCCTTGACCAGTTCGATCAGATAGTAAAACAGGTGACCCCCATCCAGAACCGGGATGGGCAACAGATTCAGCACGCCCAGACTGACGCTGACGATGCCGAGAAAGCTGAGAAACGCCGCCACGCCGATCAACGCGGAAACGCCGGCGTATTCGGCAATGGTCAACGGCCCGCTGATATTTTTCAGGGACGCCTCGCCCACCACCATTTTCCACAGCATCTTCAGTGTCAGCACCGACATATCCCAGGTTCGCCGGGCGCCCTGGGCGACGGCTTCGACCGGCCCGAATCGCACCTTGACGCGCATGTCGTCATATCGGGAGGCGTCGACCCGGGGCATGGCGCCAATCCGGCCAATGGTCTGGGCGCCGTCGGCGACCGCCTCGGGCGTGACGGTATAGCGAAGCACCTGCGAATCTCTTTTGATTTCCAGCTCAACCGGCTTGTCCGGGCTGGCGCGAATGATGTCCACCACATCGCGCCAATCGCCGATCGGCTGGCCATCGGCCTTGAGGATTTCGTCGCCAACCTTCAGGCCGGCGCGGGTCGCCGCGCCGCCTTCCATCAATCGGCCAAAAACGGCGGGAATGTGGGGACGCCAGGGCTTGATGCCGATCTTTTTCAGCATGTCGCCTTCGCCCAGCAACTGGCGACTGTCGCCCAGGTCGAGAAGGCGCTGCTCGCTGCCGCCGTCGGGCGTCTGGAGCTCCAGCGACATGCTGCCCGACGCCAGGGCGTGCTTGACCATCGCCAGCGTCGCGATCTCCCAGCTGGGGGTCGGCTTGCCATCGACGCCGACGATCCGCGCGCCGGCCATGATGCCGGCGCTGGCGGCGGGAGAATCGGGCAACACCTCGCCAACCACCGGCCTGACGCCGTTGACGCCGACCATGTACATCAGCGAATAGGCCACGATGGCGAACAGGAAGTTGGCCATCGGCCCGGCGGCGACCACGGCGATCCGGGTCCAGACTGATTGCCGATTGAAGGCGCGATGCAGCTCATTGGCGGGCACTTCGCCCTCGCGCTCATCCAGCATCTTGACGTAGCCGCCCAGCGGAATCGCGGCCAGCACGTATTCGGTCTGGTCCGGACCGGCGCGTTTTTTCCACAGCGGCTTGCCGAAGCCGATGGAGAAACGCAGCACCTTGACGCCGAGCTTCTTGGCAACCCAGAAATGGCCAAACTCATGAATCGCCACGAGAATCGCTATCGCGACGATGAAAGAAACTACACTGGTCAAAAAGGTCATCTGATTGCCATCCAAACTGTGAGTCCCTGAAACCCTGGCGTGTTTCAGGAAA